>JBLNEJ010000455.1:0-6073 GCA_050262535.1 Clostridia bacterium | reverse complement strand
CAGTGCGCAGCAAACGAGCGCTGCCACAGAGCAGGTGGCTACGGCGGTGCAGGAAGTAGCGAGCAATGCGGAAAAACAGACCGGCGGAGTGGAGCAGAATTCGCGTTTTCTTGAACAGATTGCAACAGGCGTAAACCGGATCGTCGATAGCGTGCAGGTATTATCGGACCTGTCCGGGCATACGATGGTGCAGGCCGAAGAAGGCGGATATGCCGTGAACCGGGTAATGGAGCAAATGAACTCGATTTACGACTCCGTCGGGAAATCGGATCGAAACATCAAGACGCTCTTCGAACGGTCAAAACAGATCGGCACGATTTCAGATGTTATCAGCGGCATTGCCCAACAAACGAATTTGCTGGCCTTGAATGCTGCGATCGAAGCAGCGCGTGCAGGAGAACATGGAAAAGGATTTGCAGTCGTCGCAAGTGAAGTGAGGAAGCTCGCGGAGCAATCCCAGGAATCCGTTCAACAAATCGCAGAGCTGATCCAGGAAATTCAGCAGGAAACGAGCGAGTCGGTGCAAACCATGGAAAAAGTGACGCACGATGTCGAAGCAGGCCTAGAAGTTTCGAATGAAACCATTCTCAAGTTCGAAGAGATCGTGGCCAGCATGCGGAAAACAGCACCGAACATCAAGGAAGTCTCAGCCATCACCCGGGAAATCTCGGCTGTTATTCAAGAGGTAGAACGGGTTGCCACTACCATATCGGCCTTAGCCGAGGGGAACGCAGCAACCTCAGAGGAGGTAGCGGCTTCAGCGGAAGAACAACTGGCGTCCATGGAGGAAATTACCTCATCGGCAGAATCGTTGTCATCCTTGGCAGAGGAACTAAAAACAATGTTGCAAAAGTTTACGTATTAAGTGATCACAGGGCACTCTCTTGGAGGGTGCCTTTTTGAAATAAAATTTCCTGATATTGACTTAATTCTTGAAATTTTATACACTAAATTCAGTCTAAAAATTCTGAATTATCTTATGTGGGTGATGGAACTTGAATCAGGTCCAGCTATTCCTGGAGCGATGCATCCATGAATACGGGCTCCCGGGAGCAGCATTGCGCGTCATGCACCGTGGAAACATGGTCATTTCTGCAGACCTGGGGGTTACCCATCTTGAAACGAAGCAAAAGGTGGACGCAACCACTCTCTATGATTTGGCTTCTTTGACAAAAGTGATTGCAACGTTGCCCGCGATTCTCCTCCTTCTAACAGAAGCAAAAATCGGGCTGAATTCGACGCTGGCAGATTTTTTCCCCGATTCACCTGCCCGATTGAAGCCGATCACCATCACACAGCTACTCAGTCATTCGTCTGGATTGGCTGCTGGCTTGCCAGGATTCGAACGAACGTCCCGAATCGAACTTCCGCAATCGATCTATGAGCAGCCACTCTCAGGTCCCCCGGGACAACAGGTGGTGTACAGCGATCTGGGCATGATCCTGCTCGGCCTGATCGTGGAAAAGGTCAGCGGGAATCGTCTTGATCGGTTTGTAGCGGAGCGGGTTTTCCAACCGTTACACATGCAGGACACCTGTTTTCTGCCAAACCCAACCAAGCATTCGCGGATCGCTGCAACGGAGTACAGCTCCAGTGAGAGGCGATACATCATGGGCCAGGTCCATGACGAGAAGGCATGGGCGATGGGCGGTGTGGCAGGGCATGCCGGCCTGTTTTCCACAGCAGACGACTTGTGCCGCTACGCCAATTGGTGGCTGTATGGCGATGACAAGACGCTCACTATATCGGAAGAGTGGCGAAGGCTTTCCTGCCAGAACTGGACCCGAAATCTTTCGGACTCTCGCGGCTTGGGATGGGAGCTGAATCAAGCTCTCGCCGGGAAAAGCTGTGGCACCCGTTTTGGACGCGCTAGCTTTGGTCATACCGGCTTTACCGGAACGAGCATGTGGATTGACCCGCATGCGGAGGTAGCGGTTGTTTTGTTGACCAATGCCGTGCATATTGGGCGAGAACGCAGTCAGATTCGCAGCATTCGGCCCGCATTGCATGATGTGATCATGACCGAGCTTTTTGGGTCACAATCATAAAGAATCAAGGGGGGCGTAAGGAATGAAAAAGGCAAGCTCTGGATTGCTGGCCGCGCTGATGGCGTTGTCGCTTGGACTGGCGGCATGCAGCGGCGGGGGTGGTACACCGACCGCAGAACCGGGAAAAGGGGATGGCGGCGCTGCCGGTGGCAAGGAAGTCAATTTGACGATGACGAGCTGGCGGGTAGAGGATGTGGACGGCTACAAAAAAATTATTGAGGCATTTGAAAAAGAAAACCCCGGTATCAAAATCAGCTTCAAGCCACAGAAGGCAACCGAGTACAACACGATTCTCAACACCGCGCTGCAAAGCGACAGTGCAGCCGATATTATTCAGCTTCGCCCGTACGCAACCGGTGTGGCGATTGCAGACGGAGGCTATCTGGAACCGCTCGACGGGGTAAAGGGGCTCGATGCCATTCCAAAGGAGGCACTCGATGCCGCCCGTGCCAAGGATGGCAAGGTTTACGGCGTACCCTTGTCGCTTAACTCGACACAAATTTACTACAACAAAAAAATATTTGCTGACAACGGACTGCAGGAGCCGAAATCGTGGGATGAGCTGATCGCCCTGGCCAAAGCATTGAAGGAGAAAAACATCACCCCGTTCGCCTTTGGGGCCAAGGAAGGCTGGTTGCTTTCGCTGTCGCATGGCATCATCGCGCCTGGTGCGTACAATGGCAATGCGTTTATCGAAAAGATGCTCAAGGGTGAAGCCGACATGCAAAGCCCCGAATACAAAACCTCGATCCAGCGCATGAAGGAGCTGGCGGCCTATTTCCCCGATAACTTCGTCGGGCTCGATTTGAACGATACCCGTGCGCTTTTCGCCACAGAGAAGGCCGCGATGTTTATGAACGGAAGCTTTGAGCTCGAAGTCATCCAGAAGATGAACCCGAATATGCAGATTGATTTCTTCCCGATGCCGACCGATGACGGCAAGCAGGTCATTACCACATGGGTCGATGGCTCCTATGCGGTGAATACCAAATCGCCGCACAAAGCAGAAGCGATGAAATTCATGGAGTTCATGGCAACGCCCAAGTTCGGCGAGCTGTTCGCCAATACGTTCAAGCGGATCAGCGCCATACCCGGTGTGAAGGTGGATGATCCGCTGGTGAACAAGATGGCTGATTTGTCCAGCACGATCTCTACGCCGTATGCTGTGCTCGTTCACTTCGGCGGGGGTGATCCTTCTACGAAAAAAGTAATGGAAAATGCGCTGCAGGGGATGTATCTGGACAAAATGACGCCAGAGCAAGTATCCGATGAGCTACAAAAATCATTACAAAGCTGGTTCAAGCCAAGTAAATAGGCTGCTAAAAGGGAATAAAACGGCGTTTTATTCCCTTTCTGTTGAGCGACTGAAAAAAGGTGGTGACTGAATCGTGGCTGATCCCAAGCTTTCCGCCTCCCCGCAGATTCCGACGGAGACGCCGACACAAAAGCGTCGGCGACGATGGATCATCCATTTGTTCCCTTTGCCCGCATTGCTTGTGTATATCCTGTTCGTCATCTACCCGATCTTTTCCGCCTTCCTGTACAGCCTGTATGAATGGAAGGGATTGACGAAGGGCGCGTTCGTCGGAATCGGAAACTTTTCCAAGCTTTTTCAAATCGAGCCGTTCAACACCATGTTCTGGAATGCGTTTCGGCACAATGTCGTCTATTTTCTTGTGGAGATGGTCGTGCAAAACGGAGTCGCCTTTTTGCTGGCCTATATCATTTACAAAAAGATCAAGGGCGCGGAGTTTTTGAAGACGGTCTATTTCTTTCCCCGCCTGCTATCGGTCATTATCGTCGGATTTTTATGGAAGCTCATCCTCAATCCGAATTACGGAGCGCTCAATACGCTCTTGACCAAGCTGGGGCTGCAAGAGTGGGCCAAACCGTGGCTGGGTGACCCGGATACGGCGCTATTGGCCATTATTCTGGTCAATTGCTGGTTTGGCATCGGGTTTGCCGTACTCATTTTCCTCGCCGGGCTGCAAGCCATCCCGGAGGAGATCGTGGAGGCTGCCCGGATGGATGGGGCCAGCGGATTTACGCTTTTGCGCAAAATCATTCTGCCGATGTGCATGCCGGCTATCACCATCATGACGGTGCTGACGTTCATCCAGTCGTTCGAAGCGTTCGAGCTGGTGTACGCCATGCAGGGTTCGATGGGAGAGCCGTTCTATTCGACGGATACGATGTCGGTCTACTTTTATCGGCTTGCTTTTGGCAGCTCAGGCGGAGGGGATACCGTTTCCATCGGGCTTGGCTCGGCGCTTGCCGTCGTCATTTTCTTCATCGTGGCCTCGGTTTCGGCTTTGTCCCTGTTTGTGATGCGGCGTAAGGAAGTGCAGCAGTGAGGAAAGGAGGGAGCAGATGAAAACAAGTGTTGCAACCCGTTCGTTTTACTATCTGATTGCGTATTTGTTTGTTCTGGTGATGGTGTATCCGATTTTTTTGATGATCGTGTCGTCCTTCAAGTCGACGGCCGAGATTTTTGCCAGTCCGCTTTCATTGCCAGAGGCATTTAGTCTGGAGCCGTATCGAAAGCTGCTGGAGCTGGTGCCGTTTCAGTCGTACGTGATGAACAGCGTCATCGTCAGCGTGGCTGCGGTGGTGTTGATCCTGCTGTTTTCTTCGATGGCCTCGTTTTATCTCGCCCGCTTTCGTTTTGCCTGGAACGGTTTGCTTTATTTCTTTTTTCTCATCGGTTTGATGATCCCGTTGAAGCTGGGAATCGTGCCGTTGTTCATCCTGATGAAAAATCTGGGGCTGACCAATTCGCTCTGGTCTCTCATCCTGATTTATACCGCGAGCGGCATTCCCGTCTCGGTTTTTATCCTGACCGGCTTCTTTCGGGCGCTTCCGGTCGAATTGGAGGAAGCGGCGCGAATCGATGGTTGCAACCACTTTCAGGTGTTTTGGAAAATCCTCCTCCCGCTGATCCGCCCTGCATTGGGCACCGTAATGATCATCAATTTTATTTCGGCCTGGAATGACTTTTTCTTCCCGCTGATTTTCATTCAGGACGAAGCGCTCAAAACGATTCCGATCGGGATGCTTAGCTTGTTTGGCGAATACGAAGCGGACTGGAGTATGATTTTTGCCGGGTTGACGCTCTCGTCCTTGCCGATGATCGCTGTCTTCCTCGTTGCCTCCAAACAGTTTATGGAAGGACTGACCGCTGGTGCAGTCAAATAAACGGTGGTTTGTCGGAATGGATGGAGGCGGGACGAAGACAACGGCGGCACTTTGCGATGAGGTTGGTCAGGTAGCGGCAGTAGTGACAGGCGGGGCTTCCAACATGATGGCGAGAGCCCGCAATGAGGTGGCAGAGGTCTTGCGAGAGCTGTATGAGCGTGTGCTGGATGAAGCGGGCGTACGGGAAACCGATGTGGAACGAATCGTCCTGGGTCTGGCCGGGGCAGATCGTCCCGAGGTCAAGGAGGCGGTGCTTTCTTCCTTTTACCTGCATGGGGCGGGCGTACGGATACAGGTGGACAACGATGCAATCTGTGCGCTGCATGCGGGAACCTGGGGTGAACCCGGTATCGTCCTGATTGCCGGAACGGGCTCGATTGCGTACGGCGTGAACCGGTTTGGCGAACGGTTTCGTACAGGAGGATGGGGCTATTTGCTTGGGGATGAAGGAAGCGGCTATGATTTGGGGCGGCGGGCGGTTTCGGCGGTTTTGCACGCTTTTGATGGCCGCGGGCCAGAGACGCAATTGACGGAAGAGCTGTTGCGGATGTTTAGGGTGAACCGGCCGGATGAAATCATATCGCTTGTGTACAATTCTTCCCATCAGCGAGCAGCATTGGCGGGAGTATCCCGCGTACTGGGGAAAGTGGTGAAGGCAGGTGATCCTGTCGCACAGGAGCTTGTGGCTGGGGCGGTCGAATCGCTTGCGGATATGGTGAAGGCCCTTGAAAAACGGATGGGCAAAGGCTATCCAGTCGTATTGGCAGGGGGGCTTTTTTCAAGTGATTCCTGGTTTCTGGAGTGGGCACAACCGGTATTGGCCCAAAGAT
>JBLNEJ010000454.1:0-16863 GCA_050262535.1 Clostridia bacterium | reverse complement strand
CCTAGCGTTTGATACATTTGAAGAAATGGTTGGCCTTGAAACATGGTTACGGGAAAATTTCCTGAAATGGTTGCCGGAAAATATTCTGCTTCTCATCGCCGGACGTCATTCCTTAAAAAAGGGCTGGCTCCTGTCCCCGCTATGGCGGAACAAAATCCTCTACATTCCGGTCGAACATCTCAATCAGGAAGAGACAGTCGACTATTTGAGCCGCTGCGGAATCGAGAAAGAGGAGCTTCGAGAACAGATGTGGCTGCAGTCTCTTGGTCATCCGCTTACCCTCTCGTTAACGGTCGCCTCTCAAATGGCTGGAAAGGTCATAACCCCAGGTGCAGGAGCAGATTGGTTCGATGAGATCGCGGCGATCTGGCTGAAGGAAGCAACCAGCAAGGAACTGCGAAAATGGGTGGAGGTTGCCGCCATGCTTCGGCACTTCAACCAGGAACTGCTCTCTTACCTGCTCGATGAGGAAATTGCTTCCGAGCTGTTCGATCAGTTGACAGGGTTATCGTTTGTCCGAAAATCGGACCGCGGCTGGAAGTTTCACGACTTAATGCGGGAAGCGACATGCCGTCTTTTACGACAGCGGACACCGAACTACTATAAATTTTTGGTCGAGCGCTGTGCTCTCTATTATGCCGATGCCATTCTGGAGAAATCGGGAAAAACCAGTGTAAACTGGGAGGTCACAGAGTTTTTCCATTATGTCGAGGACTCTACCTTGCGAGCAATCCGTCATTTTGCAGTGAATGAGATGTTTTATTGGGAACCGCTGACTGACTCCACGATCCCGGATGCCGAAGCTTATCTGGAAGAAATGATCCGCTTGAAAAACAGTTGTGATCTTACACGGTTTGACCCTGACTCAGGGGTTGAAATAAAGATCAACCTGACGGCAGAGGAAAGCATTTATCTGATTCAAGACCTGAATGTGCAAACGTTCCATGAGCTGGATTCACGATGCGTACAGCTTTTGCGGTCCAAGGAGGGAAAAGTGGTCGCTCTGGCTGTTCTCGTTCCGCTACATGTGGGGACCCTTCCCCATTTGGAAGAAGATCCGATAATGGGTCCGTTTCTGGCCCATCTGACAAACGCTGAGCGCAAGCTGCTGGAATCCCCGCCAGATCAGCCTGCCGGATGGTTCATGCGCGCCTTGCATTATGTCGATTTGGTCGATCCCACCTTGATTGGGGAAGGGATCAAACTGATGTTCTCCTATATGTGTACCAGAGGAATATTCGTCGTCACTCCCCAGCCCGTCAAATCTGTGGAACAGTTGTTTCTCAGCATGGGCTTTGAAATGTTTCCGGGCGTTACGCATTCTCATTACGATGGCAAGACCCCTACCCCCTACTTTATCATTGATACAAGGGGAGACAAGTTGCACCGTTTTTTGAATCGGCTTATGAACCAGGCGGATATTGATTCTTCCACCGTTTTGCAGCAAAAAGCGGTATATGTTCAGCAAGAGAAAAAGAGTACGTTCCTGGAGCAAATGACAAGCAGAGAGCAGGACGTTTCTGCATTGGTATTGGATGGATATTCGAATGCGGAGATCGCCAACAAGCTTTTCATCAGTGAGGTTACTGTCAAAAAACACCTTTCTGCTGTGTTCGCGAAGCTCGGTGTGAAAAATCGCAGCCAGCTGATTGGAAAGCTGTTGAACGGAGAAAATGCTGAGACACGATAAGAAACGCATCTCCCTTCGTTTCTTATCGTACCAAAGATGATGAGAAAGCCATATTATCCTTGCGTATACTTTTGATTATACTTTTTTAGATTTTTTTATCTTTTTTCAAAGCGTATTACGTCGCACTTATAGATGTCCTTTCGTCAACTAGTGAATGAAGTTGAAAACAGCTGCCACAGAGGAACAACCTGTGGCAGCTGTTTTCGTTCTTACAATTTTTTGATACGAATCGGACTCACCATCAAGATGGCAAGAATGATTGTGATCAATGCATTGCTATACAGAAATAACCCCATCCCTGCCATGACGAGACCAGAGAACGTAATCGGAACTCCCATGAAGTACCCAATCGTCGGTTTTGCACTGAATCGTGCCAACCGCAAGGCGCCCATTGCGGGGTAAAGCACAAAGGCGAGTGAGGTGAGCAAAGAAGGCGAGGACAATGTATGAAAAAGCAATGCGGGCGCAACTCCGAAGCTGACCACATCCGCAAGCGAGTCCAATTCGACGCCCAATTCGCTGTTCACTTTTAATTTCCGTGCCAGTTTTCCATCAAACAAATCGAGAAACGCCGCGAAAAAAATGAGAAGAGCCGCCATTCGCAAATAGCCACTCATCAGAAAGGTAATGGAAAACAGACCGCTTACCAAATTCCCCAATGTAAATATATTTGGTACCCATTTGACAAATCGAGTGGACAATCGTAGTCCGCCTTTCCGTAATAATGAAATCCAATCATTGTCTATCATGGGTAGCGTGTCTCATTATGCATGACCGTATTCGTTTTTGCGGTTGATTCTTAACGACATTCACTCCAATGCAACAATCCGTTACCGCAAAAGCGCCCCGCCGGAAATTTTCAACGACTCCCCGACAAGATTGACCGCTGCATCCGAAAGCAAATAGGCAATCGTGTTGGCAACTTCCTCAGGCTGCGTGATTTTGCCCGAGGGAATCCCGCTGTTAACCTGCTTCCAGCGCTGTTCCACGCTGACGCCGACAGCCGATGCGGAGGAGCTGATCACATCATGCCCCATCGCGGTATCGACATAGCCGGGGCAGACCGCATTCACACGCACACCATGGGAAATCGCCTCCAGCGCTAGCGAGTGGGTAAAGCCGATCAGGGCGAACTTGGAAGCGCAATAGGCGGTACCGCCCGGCACGCCGCGCAAGCCGGAAAGCGACGAAACGTTGACGATTGCCCCTTCCCCCAGCCGCTTCATGCCTGCATAAATTTTCTGGGTGAGCAAAACGACGCTCGTATAGTTGATGTTCATGAGCCGTTCCATGCTCTCCTGTGTCACATCCTCCATGAACGCATACTCAAACGCACCTGCATTGTTGACCAGCAAAGTGATGGGGCCCGCATGTCGCTCCGCCTGTTCAACCAATGTCTTCCGCTCTTCCTCATTGGTTACATCAGCACGAATCGCAACGACACGCGCATCGACACGCTGTTCGAGAATCTCCCGCTTGACTTGGGCCAACAGCTCCTCCTTGCGCCCGGTAATCGTTACAGCCGCACCCATTTGCGCCAGCAGCCTTGCTGTCGCCCGGCCGATTCCGCCCGTTGCTCCGGTGACGAGCGCATGCTTGCCCGCAAATACGTTGTTCGAAAAAATTGTCACACTGCTCCCCTCCTTCATTCCATCTCCGCAATCGCCCGCAGCGCCAGATTGCGAATGACGTTATCATCCATCGGCGGATTGTGCAGGCCCGCTCTTACATCACGGTACAATCTCTCCAGCGGCAGCGAGCGGGAAAGACTCGCTCCCCCTACGATCCGCATGGCTTTGTCAACGATGGAAATGGCATGGTTGGTCGCCACATATTTGACCAGCCCCAATTCCGGAACGAGCTTCAACCGTTGTTCCGGCTGTGTATCCCAGCGATCGGCAATCCCGTACATCAAGTGGCGCGCCGTCAGCAGCTCCGCTTCCAGCAGACCGATTTGCTGCTGAACCGTCGGCAAATCGGCAATCGGTGAAGGCAAGCTTGCCGGTTGATACGTTTTGGCGAACGACACGGCGAAATCCCTTGCTGCCTGGGCGATTCCCAAATAACAGGCCGGCACATGCAGCAGCCAGCCGCTGGCGTCACTTGGCGGTTGCAGCTTTTGACCGACCGCATGACTGCGAATCAACGCTTCCTCCGGAACATATGCCTGATCGAGAATCATATCGTGACTGCCCGTTGCCCGCATGCCCATCGTGTTCCACGTTTCCTCAATGCGGACGCGATCCGAACGGCGTACGAGGAAATCACCTACCTGATTCATGCCCGCCATGCTTGCTGAAACCAAAAAGGTGTCCAATACGGGACTAAGCGTACTGAACGTTTTTCGACCGGTAATCAGCCAGCCCCCTTCGGTTTTTACCGCCTCCGTCTGCGGAATCCCCCCGCGGCTTGGACTGCCCGCCGAGCGCTCCGTTGCCAGATGATTCAGCAGTCTCCCCGTCTCCACTACTTCCCGACAGAAGGCTGCAAACAGCTCCTTTGGCCAGGAGCGGGTCGTGCGAAAATGCAGCATCAGCCCCATATGCCAGCCAATGGAAAGCGCCGTAGAGCCGTCGCCGGTGGCCAGCCTTTCCTGAATCAGCAGCATTTCATACAACGTGATTTCCTCCCCACCGTATTCGCGGGGAACCGTGAGCGTCACATAGCCTGACTCCTTCAAATCAGCGATGTTCTCGAACGGAAAGCTGCCTTCCAGATCGTGCTTAGGCGCCCGTTCGGCAAAACAGGCAGCCAGTTGGGCAGCCCGTTCGACCAGACGCTTTTCTTTTTCATTGCGAATAAATGGATCGTATTTGACATTTGTACTCATCGCCTTCGTATCCTCTCCTTTCGATCGACAAGACGGATCGGCACAATCCCGCTAGCCACGCTGCTTCGCTCCAAGGTAGGCGTCCATCAGATTGCCGTTTTGCTGCAGTTCCTCCGGGGTACCTTGCATCACGACCTCGCCTGACTGCAGAATATAGGCGCGGTTTACGTGCCGCAGGGCCAGCTTCAGGTTCTGTTCCACGAGCAAAATGGTGACGCCGTTTGCGTGAATATCGCGAATGAGCTGAAATACCGTCTGTACCATCAGCGGAGCCAACCCGAGCGACGGCTCATCCAGAATCAGAAAAGACGGGCGCGACATCAGCGCCCGGCCCAACGCCAGCATCTGCTGCTCGCCGCCGCTCATCAGTCCGGCGCGCTGATGCTTACGCTCCCGCAGGATCGGAAACAAGCTGTAAACCCGTTCAAAATCCGCTGACAAATCCTTGTTTCCGTGACGATATCCGCCCAAATACAGGTTATCCTCGACAGTCAGATCCCCGAAGACCCTGCGCCCCTCGGGGACATGACTGATACCGATATTCGGAATGCGATCCGGCGAGGTGCGCGTGATCTCCTGCCCGTTGAACACGATCTGGCCCTGGCGCGGCGGAACCAGCCCGGAAATGCTTTTCATCATCGTCGATTTCCCGGCACCGTTTGCTCCGATGAGGCCGACAATCTCTCCCTGGTTCACGGTCAGATTGACATTTCGCACAACATCACCGGAATCGTACGCGATCGACAGATTACGCAGCTCAAGCATGGATATCCCCTCCCAAATACGCCTCTCGCACAATCTCGCTCGTCCTCACTTCATCCGGCGTTCCTTCAAACAGCAGCTTGCCGCAATCAAGGACATAAATCCGCTCGCTCAGCCGCATGATCACTTCCATATCATGCTCAATCAAAAACAGCGTCAGCCGATGCTTCTCCCACACCTGCTCGATCAACAGGACCAACTCGTGGCTTTCATGCGGATTCATCCCGGCAGCTGGTTCGTCCAGGAACAGAATATCCGGCTGGGTCGCCAGCGCCCGCACAATCTCCAGACGGCGCTGATCACCATAGGAAAGGTTGACAGCCAGATTGTCCCGCTTGTCATAGAGACCGAAATCGTTCAGCAGCTGACTGGCCTGTTCCACAAGGGATCGTTCCTTTTCCCGATACCCAGGCGAGCCAAAAATGCAGCTCAACAGGTTCGTATCCGCTTGGCGATGCAGCCCGGAAATGACATTTTCCAGAACGGTCATGCCTTTGAACAACCGGATGTTTTGGAAGGTGCGGGCAACGCCGGAAAGCGAAAAATCCTCCGGTTTTTTGCCTGTCAACGGCTGTCCTTTGATCGTGATTGTTCCTTTCGTTGGCGGGACGGCGCCGCTCAACAGGTTGAACAGCGTTGATTTTCCGGCACCGTTCGGCCCGATCAATCCGACCCGCTCGCCTTTTTTCAGGCTGAGGGTTACCTCGTCGACCGCTCTTACGCCGCCGTAGTATTTGCTGATTTGGGACGCGATCAATACATCCTGTTCCATCTGTTCATCCCCTTTGCTCTATTTTTTCCCGATGATTCCCTGCGGGCGGAACAGCAGAATGACGACCAGGATCACGCCGTACAGGAGCATGCGGTAATCGGCGAGATCGCGCAGCAATTCGGGCACGGAGGAGAAAATGAACGCTCCGACCACAGGTCCGATCAGTGAGGACATGCCACCGACCACGACCATCGCCAAAATCATGAACGATTCCATCGGGCTGAACGTGTCATAGTTGATGTATGCCATATAATGGGCAAACAGGCTGCCCGCCAAACCGGCCAATCCGGTCGAGAGGGTAAAGCCCAGCACCTTGTAGCGCATGACGCGGACCCCGATTGTCGATGCGGCCACTTCATCGTCGCGAATATAGTTGAAGGCCCGGCCAATCGGCGATTTGTAGAGTCTCGCCAATCCCCACAAAACCAAAGCCAACAGGATGAGCACGAAATAGTACATTCTCACGTCGGTATCCAGCTCAAAGCCAAACAGCGATGGAAACGGAATGCCGGGGACGCCGTTTGGTCCATTCGTGACGGTTTCCCAGTTCAGCATGATCACCTGCACCACAATTCCAAATGCCAAAGTACCGACCGATAAGTAATGACCTTTCAGCTTGAGAACCGGAATGGAAAACAGAAATCCGACCAAAGCGGTGAGCCCGATCGCGGCGACCACCCCGACCACGTATGGCAGCTCAGCGCGCGTGGTCAACAGCGCTGAGGTATAGGCCCCAATTCCAAAAAAGGCGGCATGGCCCGCCGACACCAGCCTGATCTGTCCGACAAGCATCCCGAGGCTAAGCGCCAGTATGGAGAAAATGCTCGAGATCACGACGATGCGAATCACATAGGAGCTGCTTACCACGAGGGGCAAGAGCAGAAACAACAGGAACAAGACGGCGTAGGCGATGGGCTTTTTCATAGCTTTTCCTCCACCGCCTTACCCAAAATCCCGTTTGGACGCAGCAGCAGCACGCCAATCAGAATCGTCATGGCTATCGCATCCTGATACGCTACATTGACATAGCCTGCGGTGAAAACCTCCAGCACCCCAAGGATCAGTCCACCCAAAACCGCCCCGGTCATGTTGCCCAGTCCGCCGAGCATGGACGCTGCAAACGCCTTTAAGCCCATTGAGAAACCGAATGACGGATAAATCGCGCCGTAAAGGGCGCCTACCAGCACTGTCGCCGCTCCAGCGAGCGCCGAGCCGACAGCAAAGGTAATCATCACGATGACGGTCGGCTTGATGCCCATCATGCTTGCCGTATCCGGGTCGATGGCCGTAGCCCGAACCGCCCGGCCGGTGCGTGTTTTGTACAGCCAATAATTGAACAGACACACAATGACAATGCATGCGATCAAAATGACGATGCGCACGCCGCTCATCTGAATCGTGCCCAGCTTGAAGTCGCCGATCCCGCTATTCAGCTGGTAGTTGATTTGGCCAGGACCCCAGATGAGAATCGCCAGGTTTTGCAATATCAGCGACATCCCGATCCCGCTGATCAGCGGAATGATTTCGTTGGACTTGCGGTATGGACGAAACGCCACCCGTTCCACACCTACCCCGATAATGGCGGCAATCGCCATCCCGATTAGGATGACGATTGGCAGGGGCAGGGACCCAAAATTAAGGATAACAGCAGTAATCACGAGATAACCGGAAAACATGAACACGTCTCCGTGTGACATGTGAAACAGACGCAGCACGCCAAAAATCAGTGTAAAACCGAGGGCGATGAGGGCATAAACGCCCCCGAGTGCCAGTCCGTTGATCAGTTGTTCAAGTACAATCATTTCGTAACGCCCCTTCTGCCGTGCGGGCCTTTATTTCGCGAGGACGAACTTGCCGTTTTCGACGATCAGGTTGTAGTACGGTTTGTTTACGTCGTCACGTTTTTCGTCAAATTTGATTTCTCCCGTCACAACCGGAAGCCCGTTGATTTTGGCCATGGCATCACGGATGCCTTGGCGGGTTGCCCCCCCGTTCTTGATTCCTTCCAGAACAGCGGTAGTCGCATCGTAGGCAAGCGCGTTGAAATACCCGGCATCATGCGAGTATTTTGCTTTGAAGTCAGCCACGAATTTTTTCACGCGTTCATTGTCTGCTTCGGGGAAGAACAAGGAGTCCAGACGAACGCCTTCCACAACGTCTTTTGCTGCCAGGAAACCATCGGATGCAAATGGCGATGCACCCATGAATTCTGCCTGAAGCCCCATTGCTTTTGCCTGCTTGATGATCAGGACGCCTTCGTTGTACAGGCTGCCCAGGTAGATCAAATCAGGGTTGAGGCCCTTTACCTTGGTCAAAGCCGCCGTGTAGTCGATGCTTTGGCCCGGTGGATACGATTCAAAACCGACAACCGATGCCCCGAACTGTTCCGCGTATTTCTTGAAGTTGTTTGCGTTGGATTTGCCCCAGTCGGAGTTCACGTAGAGAACCGCGATATTTTTATGCTTCAATTGGTTTACCGCATAGTCTGCGAGGTTTTTCCCTTCCATCTCCTGTGTCGTGGAGCTGCGGAAAATCCACTCCGTATCCGGCTTCGTAATATCCGGATGGGACGCAGTCGGCGTAATCATCGGAATTTTGTTGCGGTTGTAGATGGGTATACCGGCAAAGGTTGCCGAGCTGCTCCAGTGACCGATGACAGCGAGTATGTTTTCATCGGAAGCCAGCTTTTGGGCAACGTTCGCTGCCTCCTTCGGATCGTTTTTGTCGTCGCCGAGTACCAGCTTCACCTTCCGTCCGTCAAGACCGCCTTTTTCATTGAATTGCGAGATGGCCAGTTCAGAGCCTTCCTTGAAGGCTTTGCCGTATTCGGCTCCATCACCGCTCATCGGCCCTGCGACCGCGATCGTAATATCCCCTTTTGCGTCACTGCCGCCTTGATCGGCTGTGGTGGCAGCGGTGTTGCTGCCCCCTGCGGCATTATTGGCCGGAGTCCCGCATCCCGCCAATGCAAACAGCGAGAGTGCGACGAGAACGGATGAGATTTTCCCTACCTTTTTCATTTTTGTTTCCCTCCTGGATGTATGTGTAATTGGTATTTATACAGTGCTATACAAAGCACGTCCAACCGCAATTTTTTGCCCGGCTTCGTTTTCGATCACGATGTCGCTAACCCCGAGGCTACGGCCGTTTTTCACGATCGTCGCCGTGGCAATCAAATCTTCCTTCCGGGCCGCCCGCAAATAATCAACCCGCAAGTCGACGGTAGGCAAGCCTTTGCCGTGCACCGTGATCAGGGCAAAATCGCCCGCGATGTCAATCAGCGCGGCAATGACGCCGCCGTGAATGTAGCTGCCCGCCTCATCACCCAAAAATTCCTCGCGAAACGGCAGGCGAAGTTTGATCAATCCTTCCTCGACGCTTTCGAGGGAAAGGTTCAAAAACTGGTGGTAACGCGGCCGCTCCAATAGCTGCAGCAATCGGTCACGATCAACGGACATGGTTGTCATCCTTTCTGTTCTAGCAGTTCCAGCAGTATCGGCTTGTTGATCTTGCCTGTTCCGTTTAGCGGCATTTCATCGAGAAACACGACATGTCGCGGATGGCTGTAGGCTGGGCCGTTTTCGATGTAGTACGTTTTTACATCCTGTTCAGTCAATTGGCCCGTTCGCGCGGGTTTCACAAATGCCACCGGAACCTTTCCCTTCAGCTCGTGGGAAACAGCCAGTACGCACACATCCTCGATGTCGGGGTGGCGCAGCAAAATGTTCTCGATTTCTTTCGGGTAGGCGTTTTCGCCGCCGATGATCATCATGTCGTCTTTGCGTCCGATGATATAGCCATAACCATCTTCGTCCAGCCGAACCAGGTCGCCTGTTTTCAGCCAGCCGTCAGGCGAAATCCGCTCCTGCGTCAGCTCGGGCAAATTCCAGTACCCCTTGGCGACTCCGGGGTTTTTGACCCACAGCTCACCGACCTCTCCGGTTGGCAGTTCACGGTTCGATCCATCGGTACTCATGATCCTCACTTCGCTGTCAGGCAGCGGCAAACCGGCAGAGCCTTGCTTGTGAATGCCCCATCTTGGCGAAACCAGCACCTGCGGGCCGCCTTCCGTGAGGCCGTATGCCTCCAGAATCGCCACCCCCAGATGCTCGCGAAGCTCCCGAACAAGCTCGGGCGGTACCTCGGAGGAACCGCAGATGATGAAGCGCAGCGAGGACAGGTCATACCGGGGATGCTCCTTCACATGGGAGAGCAGCATCTTGTACATCGCCGGAACGCCCGTCGTATAGGTACAACGGTACTGGTCGATTGCCGCCGCTACCTCTGCCGGATCAAAGCGTGGCAGGATCACCATGGACGCACCCGCCATCAAAATCGGCTTCACCGCGTTGATCATCGCGTTCTTGTGATACATCGGAACAGCAACCAGCGATCGGTCGTCACGCTCCAGCATGATGATCTTGCGGTTCGTCTGTGCGTTCCACCACTGTCCGCCATGGGTCAGCATGCAGCCCTTCGGGTTGCCCGTTGAGCCTGACGTGTAGATCAGCAGACACAAATCGTCGGGCTGCATCGGCACGATTTCGAGCGTGTCAGGCATTTGAAGCACCTGCCCGTCGTAATCGACGGCATTGGCAATGTCGTGGGTACTTCCAGCTGCAATCAGATATGCGAGCGTATCAACTGCTTCAGCCAGCGCCGCCGCCTTTTGGGCCAATGAATCTTGGAAAATCAACACCTTGGCGCCGCTATCCCGCAAAATATAGGCCAATGCCTCCTTACCCAGCTTGATGTTGAGCGGCAGCGGTACGGCCCCGATTCGCATCAAGCCGAACATGATTTCAACGTAGCGAATATCGTTGGGGAACAGGATGGCGACACGGTCACCTTTTTTCACGCCGTATTGTTGAAACAAGCGGCCAGCCCTGTTCATACGCTGATCCAGCTGGCGGTAACTCAGCGAGATGCCTTCAGAGATGACTGCCGTTTTGTCGGGTGACAAAAGCATGGCCTCATAGGTCAATTCACCGAAATTCCCGGATGGCGTGCTCACGGCTTGATAATCACCTTTCCGAAAATCTCTCGCTCTTCAATCACGCGATGTGCTTCCCGAATCTCTTCAATCGGCAGCACGCGGTCGATGACCGGAATCAGTTTTTTTGAACGAACGAGCGCAATCAGTTGCTCCAGGTCTTTTCGTTCCCAGGCATTGGATCCGATCAATGAGAGTTCACGAGTCCATACATAGCGCAGGTCGGTGACCGCTTCAAATCCGGTGGTAGCGCCGCAGGTCAGTATGCGGCCGCCAACCTTTGTGGCACGGATGCTGTTGGGCCATGTATCTTTCCCGGTGTAATCGACAACGACATCAACGCCTTTTTTACCGGTAATCCGCCATGTTTCCTTGGAGAAATCATCCTTGGTGTAGTTGATCAAATAATCGGCACCGAGCTCCTTCAATTTCTCCAGCTTTTCATCTGATCCGGCGGCGGCGATCACCGTAGCACCAGCCAGCTTCGCGATTTGCACGGCAGCGGTACCGACTCCGCCGCTTGCTCCAAGGATGAGAATCGTTTCGCCCAGCTTGAGCTGTCCGCGGTTCACAAGCATGCGATACGCGGTTCCGTAGGCGATTGGCAATGCTGCCGCTTCCTCGAAGGGAACATCGTCCGGCAATGGAATGCAATTCTTGGCCGGAACGCTGACGAACTCGGCCAAGCCGCCGGTGAAATCCTCCCCCAGCGCCTGATTGTTGACCAACGGGTCAATCAGCACGCGATCACCAACTTGCACGCTGGTCACGTCTGGCGCGACCTCGGCAACCACCCCCGCGACATCACCGCCAGAAATATGCGGCAATTCCAAATGTCTGCCTGGAATTCCGCGACGGACGAAAATGTCCAGGTGGTTCAATCCGCACGCTTTGACAGAAATAATTGCTTCCCCAGGCAACAAAGCCGGCTTTGGATGCTCTCCTACGACGACGTTGCTGCGGTCTCCATGCTTCACAATCAGTGCTGCTTTCATCTTGTCAAATCCCCTCTAGTCAAAGTTGTTCATTGCTTGCGACAAAGGTGTAGGTGCCGCCCGCCAGTTCCACGATCTGATTCTGCTGTGCGCCGCTTGCGACAAGTGCAAACGGAGTTTCCCCGCGTTCAGCCAAAATTGTCGCCACCACCCCGTCACCTGTCGGGCTGCTGAATACGAGATTGCCGCCTGGCAGTTGAAGAGTTCGGCACGTTGCCTGCAGAGCTGGGTCAAAATAAGCTTCGCCCGCCTCCAGACTAAACCAACTGCTCCACTCGGAAATTCGCTGGTCGAGATCACGAACGGCAAACAGCACATGCCGCAGGGCAAGATTGCCAAGCGTATGTGGTGCGATCACCCCGCGTTCCTGCAAATCAATGCGGCGCTCGTTGTCTTCCTCTCCCCACTGGATGAAAAACGGAAGCGGCAATACAGAATGTTCTGATTCGATAAACAACATGGACCATTCGATCACCTTGCCGTCCGGACGTGTTCTGCTGCCTGGAAAAGGTCCAATGACCCCAAGGCCGCGACTCTTCAGCAGAACAGCAGTGTGCTCAATGTCGTTCGTCCGCAATGCAAGCGTGGCGAACCCTTCCCGATCCGGAAGACGGCCCGCGATGTCGCGAACCAGCAGGTTTTTCGTCTCAGTCTCCGCCAGTGACCTGTCAAAGATCCCCAGAAACTCTACATAGCTTAGATCAAAATAACTGAGCGAATTGTATGTACCCCAATTGGAGTGACGCCCACCCTCCAATGCATGCAGGCCGTTCTCGCGGAGAATGGCCGCAGCTTGAACCGGATCATTGGCGAAATGCACGATATGATCAAAAGCAAGCTTCACGGAATCACTCCTATTAAAAAAAGTTTCATAAAACTCAATTCATTTATTACCTATAAATCCTATCTGATAAGTAGGTATTAGTCAATGAGAAAACCGCTTGTTTTAGTTAAAAACATTTTTGCTTTGTCTAACTTTTTTTATAGATTCATGCGGAGTCACGGAGAAGAAAAAGAAAAAAGCAGGTAGTTTCCGCATAGGGGACAACCACCTGCCTGAAAAGCCGTTATTCTTTTTCCGTTAATGTTCGAGCAGGATCAACCTGCGGCTCCCTCAATCACTGTGATCGTAAGGGTGGTTGTTGCAGCAGTTCCCCCTTTTCCGTCATCTGCGGTCAAGGTGATAGTTGTTTCCCCTACCAAATGGGGAGTAATTGTCAGCGTACTTCCTGTTACATTCGTTGTGATGACCGTGTCGTCCTGAACGACTGCTTGAAAGCTAAGTGTATCCCCATCATCATCTGTAAAAATCTCGGAGAGGTCCACTTCCTGGTCAGTATTCAATATGACAATTCTCATGCCGTTGGGAAGGAGTACTTTCGGGTCATGGTTAACCGTTTGAGCCGCTCTCACCATCACATCAAATGAATAAGAGGTATTCCCGCCTTTTCCATCACGCGCAGTCAAAGTGATTTTTGCCGAGCCTTCCTGTAAGGGGGAAATCAGAAGGAGACCATAGCTTTCCATAGTGACGGCTACCGCGTCCGGATTGTTGGAAACTGCCGTAAAGCTCAATTCATCCCCATCCGCATCCGTAAATATTTCGCAAAGATCAAAAGCAACAGGGGGATTCCCAACCGTATAAATCAGTTGGCCAACCGGGTAGCTTACCTTTGGTGGATGATTCGACGGCGGGAGAGGCGTATACCCCGTCGCGGTGAAGCTGGTGCTTACGGTTCCTCCTTTGCCATCATCGGCAGTAACGGTAATCGTTGCCGCTCCATCCGAAATGGGCGTAAGCTGGAGTCCCGTTCCTGTCATGGCTACCGTAATCTTGCTCGAATCGCTGGAAACGGCTGAAAGCGTCAGCGCGTCCCCATCTTCATCCAGGAAAACACCTGCCAGACCGATGCTCGTAGGGCTGCTTCCTGTCAACAGGAACTGGTCGGAAAGCGTTCTTTGCACAACAGGCTGATGATTCGGAATTACCACAGGTGCCTTTACCGTGACCTCAAAAGAGGAGCTGACCTCCCCGCCGCGACCGTCACGAGCGACCATCACCACCGTTGCCGTCCCTTCTGCTAGGGGTTCAAGGGTCAAGCGATTGCTGGATAGAGACGTCTTCAGTTTTCTTGAATCGCTGGAAGACACCGCAAGCGAAAGTGCATCGCCATCCTGATCCGCAAACACGTCTGAAATATCAAGTACCTTTGATGCTTCCCCGACCGTTACCGTTTGTGCAGGGACTGGGTTGTTCACAGTCGGCGCATGATTTTCCGGTGGTTTTGGCTTCACGGTTGCCTTGAAGCTGGCTGAGGCCGTTCCTCCCTTGCCATCAAGAGCGGTAACCGTAATAGAGACCGTTCCTTCCGATAGAGGAGTAACCTGTACCGATCCATTCTGAACGGTAACGGTCGCTTTGGATGTATCCGCAGACGTAGCAGTGTAGGCGAGTGAATCACCATCTGCATCGGCAAACACACCGTCAAGCGAGATGTTCATTGCCTTGTCGCCGGCGGTCATGCTGACATCGGCAATCTGCTTGGCAACCGTCGGCGCATGATTTTGTGGCTTTGGTGGAGGATTATCCGCTCTCGAATCACTGCCCGAGCCAATTCCGCTTCCACCACCCGAACCCCCACCTGTACCGCTAGAGGCACCACCGGTTGAGGTTCCACCGGGAGGATTGGTTGAGGGCGTGGGGTTGTTCTGATTTTTCGTATCCGTTACATTCAGAAATTTTTCGGCAACCGTTGCAACCGCCTGGCGATCGGCAAGGCCTTGGGGATTAAACGTTCCATCCGGATTGCCATTGATCAGGCCCATGCTGATGGCCAACGCCACGGCATCCTTCGCGTAATCCGCAATCTGGGCGGCGTCTGAAAAAGGCAGATTGTTCGACGGAGTCGTTGGTCCTGTGCCGGACATCCCCAGTGCACGCGCAAACAGGACTGCCATATCCTGGCGGGACAATGCCCCCCCTGTACCGAAGGTTCCACCCCCCATGCCGGAAATCAGCCCTGCCTTGGCCGCAGCTTCTATATATGCAAATGCATAATGGTTATTCGGAACATCGGAAAACGTAGCCATTGCAGGCGGCTGGGTAACTTCCAGATTCATTGCTTTGGCCAAGATGATGGCAAAATCCTGGCGGGAAATGTTTCCGGTCGGATTAAAGGAACCGTCTCCTCTTCCATTGAGAATTCCCTGTTCGGCTAGTTTTGTAATGGCGTCCTTTGCATAGGACCCATCGATGTCCGAAAACGATGTTCCAGCGTAACTGGATAACGGCAGTGTTCCCGAAACGGTGATGCTTGCAAGCAAGCCAAGTAATACTTTTGAACCTTTCATGCTGTGAAACTCCCTTTCTTATTCAGTTTTATTGTTTGGATTTTTTTGGAATGCTCCTGCTTGCTGAGGATAACAGTAAGGGACGGGGTAGTTGTTTTTTGCGGTAGCCTGGTTGCGAAGTGGGCTGTTCAGTCATCTATATTTAAAACACGATTTATACCAATAGAAGAAATTCAATAGGATTTTTTATATTCCTTCACTTTCAAACAAATATTTATTGCTTCATTATCATCTTTTCTGCAGATGCCTTGCTGGGCGGTCCAAAAAAAATAAACACCCTAACCTTTCGTTAAGGTGTTTATTGCAAAAGTTCCCGGATCGTTTGGCTGTAGAAATTCCCCAAAAATCGCTACGGATTGGGGGTCGTTCCCTCTTTTACCGTGATGCTGATCACGGTTGTTTTCCCCCCGAATGTCGCCTTTATCGTTGCTTTACCTTTTCCCACCGCTGTGATTTGTCCGGCTACAACCGTTACCACGTTGGCATTGCTGGATTGCCATTTTGCCAGGTTCGTTACATCCTTATCTGACTTATCTGTAAAGGAAGCGTTCACGAACAGTTGATTGGTGTCACCCGGCTTCAACGTCATTTTCGTATCAGAAGGTTTCAGCTTTGTTACCGTTGCTTTCGAAACCATTACCTTGATCGTTTGGGTTTGCCCCTGGTAAACAACCGTTATTTCAGCTTCACCCTCTTTGCTTCCTGCCTTGATGACGCCTTTTTCGATCTTTGCAATCGATGGGGCGGAAGATTCATAGACGGTCTTTTTATCGCGGGTAATCTCTTTTTTTGTTCCGTTGTCATAGCGTGCGTACACTTTGATACTCACCGATTTCTTCGGTTTCAAGAGAAAAGACTCTTCTTTCGCTTCAAGCCCAACGACACTTGGCTCAGAGCCCTTTTCTTTGACAATCACCAAGCATTCCGCTGTTTTCTCTCCATCCTCTGTCGTTACCCGAATCGTTGACTCTCCGGGAGCAAGAGGAGTAACAAGGCCTTTCTGATCAACCTGGACAGCCTTCGGATTGCTGCTGCTCCACGTTACGTTCTTGTTCGTTGCATCTTCAGGTGTAATCGTTGCTTTGAGCAATACAGGCTTGCTGTCAACCTGCATTTCCAGTTTGTTTTGGTCCAATTCAATGCCGGTTACCGGAACTTGATCGTCCGCTTCGCGATTGACGGTTATGTTATACGTTTTGAATGCATCCTCTGTTTTGACCGAAACCACCACTTCATTCGCGCCAACTGCCAGAGCATGCGGACTGCTCGCTTGACCACTGGATGCGGACTCGGCAGGATCGTGATTGACGCGAAGGGAAATAGAAGCAGTTGGTTCATACGCGGTTGGAGTAATGATAATTGTCTCAACCGAGTGATCCACATTCGCTGTGTACTCCGTCCCTTTTCGGTTAAAGCCAGGACTCAATTTGCCTTTTGACAGTTGCAGCGACTTCAAATGTGCATTATTGC
>JBLNEJ010000453.1:0-8771 GCA_050262535.1 Clostridia bacterium | reverse complement strand
GTTTATTATTATTTCATTGACTGTTTCCGCAATTCTCTAATTTATAAAAAAAAATTAAAAAAAACAACTCTATCGGGGAATGCGAAAAGAAGACGGAATGCCGATCATTGCCAAGGTTCTGCTAACGGAAAATAGCACAACAGCCGACAAGGCGATGCTTTTGCATGAGTATGAAATGATCAAAAACCTGCCCATTCCAGGAGTGATCAAGGCACTCTCGCTTGAGAGCTCACCGGAGTTCACTGCATTGATCCTGGAGGATAATGGTAGCATCTCGCTTAGTTCCTATCTCAAGCAGCATCATTGCGATCTGGCTTTGTTTTTTGCTGTGGCTACGCAGGTTTGCGAAACATTGGCTGAATTGCATCGATGCGGCATCATCCATAAAGATTTGAAGCCAGACAACCTTATTATCAACCCCCTGACAAAGCGAGTCACCTTGATTGATTTCAGCCATTCAACTCGCTACAGACAGAAAGGAACGAACATGCACTCGTTGGGGGGAAGCATGCCCTACATGTCGCCGGAGCAGACCGGACGGATGAACCGCCCCATCGATTTTCGCAGCGACTTGTATTCGTTGGGGATTGTCTTCTACGAAATGCTGACCGGACAATTTCCGCTGCATGGAGAAACAAAAATGGAATGGGCCCATGCCCACATTGCCAAGAAGCCGATTCCGGTTCACCACAGAGTGCCTGGGCTGCCTCGAATGATTTCCGAGCTGGTCATGAAGCTGTTGGCCAAGACGGCGGAGGATCGTTATCAGAGTGCACAAGGGCTTCTGGCTGACCTTCAGCACTGCTGGCAGGAATGGGAGCGAATCGGTGAGATTCAACCATTCGCGCTCGGCGAAAAGGACGAAATCCGTACGTTGCAGCTGCCTTCCAAGCTGTACGGTCGAAAAGCTGAAATCGAAGCATTGCAAGCAGCCTTTACCAGAGTAAGGGCGGGGGCAACGGAGTGCACGCTCGTCTCGGGATACTCGGGTGTAGGCAAAACCGAACTGATTTTGGAGAGCTATCGTTCTCTTGTAACGGAGCGAGGCTATTTCATCTCGGGGAAATTTGACCAGTTCCAGCAGGATATTCCGTTCGCTTCTCTGATTCAGGCGTTCCAGGAGCTGATGCGGCAGATTCTGACGGAGGACACGGAGAAAATTGCCGATTGGAAACGCAAGCTGCTGCGCGCGCTGGGGCGAAACGGAGCGGTTGTGACAGACGTGATCCCGGAGGTGAAGCTGATCATCGGGGAGCAGCCGCCGGTTGAAGAGCTGGCGGTGGCAGAAGCACAGAATCGTTTTCAAATGGTGTTTCGAAAATTTGTACTCGTCTTTGCAAGCAAATCCCATCCGTTGATTCTCTTTTTCGATGACCTGCACTGGGCAGACCCTGCCTCACTGGATTTCCTCCGGTTGCTGTTGGCCGACCCAGGTAGCCGTTACTTGCTGCTGATCGGAGCCTATCGGGAAAACGAGGTGAGCGAAACCCATCAGCTTCACACAACGATGGCTGCAATGGAGGCAAAAGGAATCGGGATTACCCGGGTTCGATTATATCCGCTGGAAAAAGCCGAAACGTTCGCACTCGTCTCGGAAACACTGCGCAGTGAGGATGCCCGGGTACAGCCGCTTGTCGATGTGCTTTATCGAAAAACTGCGGGAAACCCGTTCTATTTGCGGCAGCTTTTGCAGGCAATGCATGCTGATCAGATGCTCTGGTTTGATGCCGGCAGCGGCCGATGGGAATGGGACATGCCCCGGATTGAACAAAAGCAAAGCTTTGATGACGTCATCTCGCTCATGATTGAAAAGATTAAACGACTCCCTGAGGAAACGGTACAGGCGATTCGGACCGCCGGATGCATCGGAAACAGCTTCGACGGAAGAACGCTGGGGGCGATTCTGGGGACGAAGGAAAAGGAGACGGCTGACCGCCTGGGGCCAGCGCTTCAGGAAGGGCTGCTTCTGACGGACGATTCCGGCATGCAGTATTCCTTCCTGCATGACCGCGTTCAACAGGCTGCGTACTCGCTTATTCCTGAAGCAGACAAAAAGGAGATGCATCTGCAAATTGGCCGGCTCATGCTGGATGGGAACGTATGGGGAGATGCAGACGAAAAAATTTACCAGATTGTATACCATCTCAACATCGGTCGGGAGATGATGAACAGTCGGGAGGAGAAGCGACGTCTGTCCCGGTTGAACATGCACGCAGGGGAAAAAGCCAAGGCGTCCACGGCGTATGCCTCCGCCTTGTCCCATTTCCGAACGGCACTGGAGCTGCTTACGGATGAAGACTGGTCGTACGAGTATGAAGCGACCTTCCGCTTGCATTTGCAAGCAGCGGAGTGCGAGTACTTGTGCGGTCATTACGAGCAGGCAGAACAGCAGTTTGTTCATTTGATGCAGCGGGCCAAAACGAATCTGGATCGTGCAGAGGTATACCGGATCCGAATTGCACTCTACATCAATCTGGGCAAATATGTGGAAGCGATTGAACTCGGCCTGGAAGGACTGAAGGATTTTCAGATGCCGATCGCCGTCAAGCCAAGCTCGATTACGCTTGCCAGGGAGCTGTTTACGACCCGCTGGAAGCTGCGCAACCGGATGGAAGACCTTGCGGATTTGCCTGATGTCACCGACCCGACTGTAAAATCGCTGATGGAATTGATTACGGTGATTGCTGCGCCAGCTTTTTTTGTGAACAAGGATGTCTTCCTGATCCTGATCAGCAAATACGTCCGATTGGCTTTGCGCTATGGAAATACGGAGGCTTCTGCGACGGCGTATGCCTTTTTCGGGCTGATTCTGAGCCTTGGCTTGGGACTGTACAAGGAAGGCTTTCGGATGGGGGAAATCGCGCAAAAGGTACTCGATCGCTTGCCGAATACCATCTATAAATGTCGAACCAATGTCATTTTTGGCGGTATCCTGTATCAGTGGGCCAGACCGTCCAAAGGCTCCGATGCTTATTTGAACGAAGCGCTGCAGCTTGGCTTGGAATGCGGCGACTTCATCTATGCCAGCTACGCCATCGGCTCGCATATCAATTCGTACTACGCGCGTGAGCCATTGCCTGAATTCGCTGCACTGATCAAACGGTACTTGGGGATTCTTGAGCAGATCAACGAAGAATTTGTGACGATGAACTGCCATCTCTATTTGCAGGTGATTCACAACCTGCAGGGTAAAACGAATCACCGCCTGACGCTTTCCGATGAGGAGTTTAGCGAGGATCGCTTTTTGCAGGAGATTACGCATGAAGAAACGCAGGTTACGACGTTTTTTCAGTATTACACCTACAAGACGCAAATCAGCTATCTGTTTGGCGAGCATCAGGATGCGCTCAAATTCGCCGGGCTAGCCAACGGGTATCAGAAATACTCCACGCATATGCTGCATACGGCCGAAGTGAAGCTGTATGAGACGTTGGCGATTGCGTCCGCATTTGCCTCCTTTTCACCAGAGGAGCAAACCAAATACAAAAAAATCATGAACAATAACATTCGCCAAATCAAAAAGTGGGCCGATTGTTGCCCGGAAAATTTCTTACATAAATATTTGCTGGTCGCTGCCGAAAAGGCACGATTGCATGGCGAGAAGCAGCGAGCGATGGATCTGTACGACCAAGCAATTCAATCCGCCAAGGAGAACCACTACTACCAAAATGCGGCGATCGCATGTGAATGTGCGGCAAGCTTCCATACGGCTGAGGGACGTGCGTTGTTTGCCAAAACGTATTTGATTGAAGCCATTCACGGTTTTCAGCGCTGGGGTGCCGCCGAAAAATGCAATCAGCTGCTGGAAAAGTATCCGGAATTGCAGTCGGTTACGCTGCCGTTCGATCAGGCGGCTGCAAGCTTGATGCATACGGATGCGCACAGTTATTTTCATTCCCATACCTCAACCAAATCGAGCACGCAGGCGGAAATGGATGTAAACATGTTCCTTCAGGCGATGCAGCATTTTACAAGGGAGAAGGAATTGCCGCAGCTGCTGCTCACGTATCTAGAAACCGCAATGAAAATTGCCGGAGCTGATAAAGGCTTCGTGCTGCTGGAAAAGGACAGCGAGCTGTGCATTGAAGCATCGAAAGCCGCAGATGAGGGATATGACACCCCGATGCCGGAAACGGGAGACTTGAATGATACGCAAAAGCTGCCCGCAACAATCGTTCATTATGTTGCGCGAACAAGGGAAACGGTTGTGTTAAGCGATGCCAGCAAAGCGGGAATATTCGTGCGTGACACGTATTTCAAGGAGCATCAACCTTGTTCGATTCTGTGCCTTCCGATTCTGTACGACGGAATGCTGGTAGGCGCGCTTTATTTGGAAAACAACCTGATGACCGATGTGTTCCATTCCGATCAGCTGGAGCTGCTGGAAATGCTCTCTACCCAGATGGCCAGCACGAAGCTCCTTCGTTTTTCCGATCGTGCGGTTACATTGGCAAAAGGCAACCACAGCGCGGTAGACCTTCCTGTTCCGCAGCTTACCGGCCGCGAGCTCGACATTCTGATGCTGATTGCCAAGGGAATGTCCAATCAGGAGATTGCCGAGCATCTGGTGTTGACGGTCGGAACAGTAAAATCCTATATTGTGAATATTTACGGCAAGCTGGAGGTAAATCGGCGTGTTCAAGCTGTGGCGAGAGCGAAGGAACTGAAAATTTTGGAGTAGGAAGGTGGACACGATGAAACAGAAACAACCGGTTGAGCTGGGCTATGGCATTCATTTGATCGATGGGTTCGATCTGGGGCTGGAAGGCAGGACAGGAAGCTATATCCTAAAAGGGGAGCACCTGACGATTGTGGAGACGAGCGCCAGTCCATCGGTTCCTTATATTTTGCAGGGGCTTGCGGCATTGGGCCTCGACCCGCGTGATGTTCGTTACATTGTGGTCACACACATTCATCTGGACCATGCTGGCGGCGCCGGTTTGCTTTTGAACCATTGCCCGCAAGCACAGGTCGTCGTCCATCCAAAAGGGGCCCGTCACCTCGTGGATCCACAGCGTCTGATTATGGGGGCGAGAGCCGTTTATGGGGATGATTTCGACAGGCTGTTTGATCCGATTGTTCCCGTACCGGAAGAGAGAATTCTCATCAAGGGCGATCAGGAGACATTGGATATCGGGTCGGGCCGTACGCTTCGTTTTTTGGATACGCCGGGCCATGCCAACCATCATTTCAGCATTTATGATTCGTTTAGCAACGGCATTTTTACCGGCGATACGATCGGTGTTTACTATCCCGAGCTGCTGGATTACGGACTTTCCTTCATTCTTCCGACTACATCCCCCAATCAGTTCGATCCCGATGCAATGCTGCAATCGCTCGCCAGGGTAGAGGAGCTTCAGGTAGAACGCATCTATTTTGGTCATTTCGGGATGTGCATGAAGGTTGACGCGGTATATGAGCAGATCAAAGAGTGGCTGCCGCGCTTCGTCGATACAGCCCAGGCGATTCTCGCGGAAGGGAACGCTGATCATCTTGCCATCAGCCGACGATTGCAGGAGCAGGTCCGAACACGTCTGAGCGCATCGGGTGTACCGGACGACCATGTGATCTACCAAATTTTACAGTTGGATTTGGACGTATGCGCGATGGGATTGGTAGACTACCTCCATCGGCGGGAGAAGGCAAAAGAATCGGGGAAGGGCTAATGCAAAAACGCAGGAGCGATAGGCTGCCTGCGTTTTTGCTTTTTACGATTACTTGCTCAAATCAATTTGATATTTTGCGAAGCCATCGCTTGAATCTCCCGCAAATTTCACTTTGGACGATTCGTTCAGGTACTTCTGTCCGTTCGGGGACGAATCGAATGTGACATTCAGGTCGCCCTGAACAGGGACGAACGACCAGTTTTGATCGGCGCTCGGATTGATCGTTTTCTTTTCCGTGATGTACTCGATGATTGCCTGACGGTTTTCATCAGGAGCATCGAGGATGATGTTGTTGCCGTCCGGGTTGGCAAATTTGCCGCCAGCGCGGTAGTTGTTCGTCGCTACGACGAATTTTTGCTCTGGATCAACCGGTTTGCCGTCGAACGACAGATTTTGAATGCGGGAAGCGTCTGGGTTGATCACTTTGCCGCTGCCATCGTATTTTGCAGGCTGGGTTACATCGATTTGGTACGTAACTCCATCAATTGTGTCGAAGTTATAGGTTGGGAATGCAGTGTTCACCAGCGACTGTTCCGTGGTTTTGCCAGGATCAATCTGGTTGAACTGGCCTGCAGACCATTCGAGCCACTCTTTAAGCTGCTGGCCGTTGATCAGGACCGCCTTCACCGTATTCGGATACAGATACAGGTCGGAAACGTTTTTGATGGCAATCGTTCCAGCTGGCATGTCCGTGTAATAGCTGACCCCGGAGCGACCGCCTGCCTTGAACGGTGCGGCAGCAGACAAAACCGGATATTGCTCATAGTCAGTGCCTTGCAAATGCTTGGTCACGTAATAGATTTGCGCATCGCTGACGATTTGGACGGAAGGGTCGTCCTGAGCCAGTGCGAAATAGCTGTTGATCGGTGCGGTTGTTTCGCCGACCGGACCGCGCACGTACTTCAACGTTTGTTTATGGACGGTGTTTACCGCACGCAAGATTTTTTTGTCCGGATTGACAACAGGGATGAAGCTTCCGTTTTTGTCCTTGATCGCTACGCCGTGCTCATCTTTTTTGTAGACGGAACGGTTGGAGGACTGGCTGTCTGCCACTTTCCACTTGTTGTTCTTCTTTTCCAGCGTCAGATCGATAATTCCCAGGTTGTTGCCCCAGAAGCCAGGCTCTACGGCAGCTACCCCATTGATCGTTCCTTTCTCATTGTCAATTCCTGCGCCAACAAAACCGTCTTTTTCCGGCTGCTTGGACGGAAACAGCTTATGGGCATGTCCGAACAGAACCGCATCGATGCCAGGAACCTTGGTCAAATAATAGACGGCGTTTTCCTGTCCTTTTCCTTTGATCAGGTCGATGCCGGAATGGGGAACGGCGACAATCAGGTCTGCGCCTTCCTTTTTCATCTTCGGAACAAGCTTCTTCGCCGTGTCGACCATGTCCTTGGCAATCACTTCACCGGTCAGGTTGTCTTTGTCCCACTGCATGATCTGCGGCGGAACGAACCCGATCACCCCGATTTTTACCTTTTGCTTTTCGCCTTTTTCATCGACGAACTCTTTGGTTATGATCTTGTATGGATCCCAGCGGTTTTTGTCATTGCTTGCTTTGTTGTCTTTGTCATCGATGAAGACGTTGGCACTGACGTAAGGGAAGTTGGCTCCCTCAAGAACGGTGTCCAAATAGTCAAGGCCGTAGTTGAATTCGTGGTTGCCGATGTTGCCGACGTCGTAGCCCATCAGATTCATCGCTTTGTAGACGGCGTGGGTTTCGCCTTTTTTGATCGGGTCGATCTTGGCTTCATAATCGCCCAGCGGATTTCCTTGAATCAGGTCGCCGTTATCGATCAGGATGGTGTTCGGGACTTCCTTGCGCGCATCCTTGATCAGCGTGGCGGTTAATGCCAGGCCATATTCGAACGTCTCGGTGTCCTTGTAGTAGTCGTAGTTTACGATGTTCGCATGAATGTCTGTGGTCTCCATGATACGCAGCTTCAACGTGCTCTTTGTTGAAGCAGTTTGCTCCTGTGCTCCGGCGAAGGGACCACCCCATGCACCCAGTGCCAGCGAGGTTACTAGAAGTGTTCCGAGAACGACTTTACCTTTCTTCACGCTATGATTCACCCTTTTTTTGCTAATTTTTGCGTTACTGTGCCATCGTATCAAGCTAGCGTAAACGCAGCGTGAAGGAAGCGTAGAGTGTGGGTAAACAGATCGTTAATCTTTGCGCGTGTCATGAGGGGAGTTGCCGCCAATCAGCTTTTTTGTCAGCTGGGCACGATTGCGAACATTCAGCTTACGGTAGATCGCACTCACATGTTTTTTCACCGTGATGATGCTGATAAAAAGGGTCGAGCTGATCTGTGCATTGGATAGTCCCTCCAAAACAAGGCGGGCCACCTCCGTCTCACGTTCGGTGAATGCCTCCCAGTCCGGCAACGTCTCTTTTGGCGCAAGCTGATGGGACGAACCGACGAGGCGGGCAAGATAGTCGATAAACTTGCTGCCTCGGCGATCGAACAGAAAGGTCTGACCTGTGGTAATGCCGTCGTACTGGTGATGGGAAGCGCCTGTTACCGGAGTAAAGCCGAGGATGTGATGGCTCTCCAAAAAATACCGCAGCGGTGGCGGCGACGAGACGACGATGTCATAGGTCAACAACAGGTCAAGCAAAGCAGAAAAGGAGTCGTGTCGCAGGCTCTCGTCCTCAACATTTTCAATGTCAATTGTCCGGATAAAGCAGCCGTTTGCTTCCAGATGTCTACTCTGCTCGGTTGGACGGAGAGTGTTCATATAGGGAGATGCATAGTTGTCGGCATGCAGATAGGAAAGCGTCTCTTCCTTGATAGGAATGACTACAGACAATCCGGCCACCTCGCCATTGGGGCGGCGCAGCACATAAACCTCGGCTTGGACGTCAAATAGCTCGGCCAGATTGAGTTCCTGGATGCGATACAGCGATTCCTCCGCCGTCAGCTCGTAGCGAAACAGCTGGCCCACTTCGGCATCAGCACAGACGACAGACTGGCTGCGTGCATCCCTGTGTCTTCTGTCGAGGTAGCAAAGCGCTTCATCCAAATTGTCTGCTCCGATTCGTTCCCAACGATTTTTCGACTCCCGGGACAGGTGATAATGCGCCTTGATGATCGGATT
>JBLNEJ010000452.1:0-10671 GCA_050262535.1 Clostridia bacterium | reverse complement strand
CCCATGCTGTTCCGCGTGAGATTGAGTTTCGCCAGAGCTTGCCAAAGACAAAAAGCGGCAAGATCATGCGACGTGTCCTGAAAGCGGGGGAGCTTGGCCTGCCTGTCGGGGATCTGTCAATGATGGAAGAGTAACAACCAACAGAAAAAGAAAGCGAACTTTTCAGGGGGTATGTTGGATGAGTCTGATTTCTACTGCGATTCAATTTGCAGAAATCATCAAAGAAATGCTGCTGAGGGAAGCAGTGGTAGCCGTGACCGATAAAAAGGTGTTTCTCCATGTCATCAATGGTGAAAAGTATGCGAATCTTATCCGTAAGGGAGGAAACATTCCACCTAATTCGGGAACCGAGCGTTGCATCGCCAGCAAGAAAATGGTGAAAACCTTGATGCCCAAAGAGGTTCTCGGTATTCCCTACATGGTGGTTGCCGTGCCTTTGATTGAGGGAGACGAGTCCGTTGGGGCGATGACTGTCGTCTATCCTGTGACACAGGAAGAAGAAATGCGGGAAATGTCATTGGGACTGTCCTCGTCGATGACCCAAATCCTCGGGGCGACGGATCACATGAACGAGGTAATGAAACAGCTGGCTGCCACTTCGCTGGTGATGAAGGACTTTACAGAGCGAGCGGTTTCGGAAACGCACAAGACGAAAGAAATCATTGATTTTATTAACCGAATGGCAGGTCAGACAAAAATTCTTGGCCTGAACGCCAATATTGAGGCTGCGCGCGCGGGGGAAGCGGGGCGAGGCTTTAGCATTGTTGCCAAAGAAATTCAGAGCATGGCAGACCACAGCTCCAAATCTGCGAACCAAATCTCCCAAATTCTCGGCAATATCGAGCAGCTTACCGCTAATTTGCAGAAGCAAATCAGTGAGCTAGCGGCAACATCTGATGCATCACAGCAATCGGTGCAATCCATCCATGATTCGGTTGCCAGCCTGCAAAACATCTCCGAATCGTTGGAGCGTGTCGTGAAGGACACGGAGGCCAGTCTCCGGTCTTAAACGTCCATTTTTGGGTATGAGATGTGTATATGGCGGATTATAATAATTGTGAGAGTATATAAAATTGGTTAAAATATAAGTAAACAATTGCAAGGGTGGGTGTGAGTAGGAATGAATGTAGAAAAAATCCCTGCTACCGAAGGTCAGTTTAATTTGCAGGATTACGATCAAGCATATGCAAATTTTGATTGGTCCGAAGTTGAGAAAGCGTTTACCTGGTCTGAAACGGGTAAGGTGAATATGGCATATGAAGCGATTGATCGCCATTTGCTCACCGAACGAAAAGATAAAGTAGCCCTTATTTATCATGATGCTACACGTGATGAAAAATATACATTCAGCGATTTGAGTCGCCTGTCGAACAAAGCTGGTAATGTAATGCGCAAGCTCGGGATTACGAAGGGGGATCGCGTTTTTGTTTTCATGCCTCGTTCTCCCGAGTTGTATGTAAGCGTTTTAGGCGCGATTAAAATTGGTGCCATCGTCGGCCCGCTGTTTGAAGCATTCATGGAAGGCGCTGTGCGCGATCGTCTGGAAGACAGCGAAGCTGTTGCGATTGTGACAACTCCTGCTTTGCTTCCACGCATACCGGTTGCGGAGCTCCCGGCTTTGAAGCACGTGATTCTTGTCGGTGCGGAAGGTGAGCTGGCAGAAGGCCAGGTTGATTACCAAGCGGCAATGGCAGATGCATCGGAAGAGCTGGAAATCGAGTGGGTAGATCGTGAAGACGGTCTGATCCTGCACTACACGTCCGGTTCGACAGGCAAGCCAAAAGGCGTGCTGCACGTACACAATGTGATGGTTCAGCACTACCAAACCGGTAAATGGGTACTCGACCTGAAGGACGATGATATTTATTGGTGCACCGCTGACCCGGGATGGGTAACGGGTACGGCATACGGCATTTTTGCTCCGTGGCTGAACGGTGCGACCAGCGTTGTTCGCGGCGGCCGCTTCAAGCCGGAAGATTGGTACAAGATCATTCAGGATAATAAAGTAACGATCTGGTATAGCGCGCCAACCTCCTTCCGCATGCTGATGGGAGCAGGCGATGAGCTTGTGAAGCAATTTGATCTGTCGACGCTGCGCCACGTGCTGAGTGTCGGTGAACCGTTGAACCCGGAGGTTGTTTACTGGGGATTGAAAGTGTTCAACCAACGCATCCATGACAACTGGTGGATGACCGAAACCGGTGGACAAATCATTTCCAACTACAAATGCATGCCGATCAAGCCAGGCTCCATGGGGAAACCGTTCCCGGGAATCTATGCCACGATCCTCGATGATCAAGGCAACGAGCTGCCGCCAAACCGGATGGGGAATCTCGCCGTTCGTGTCGGCTGGCCATCCATGATGCGCAAAATCTGGAACAATCCGGCGAAATACGATGAGTACTTCCGTTTCCAAGGATACTATGTTTCCGGTGACTCCGCTTACAAGGATGAGGAAGGCTACTTCTTCTTCCAGGGCCGTGTGGACGATGTAATCAATACGGCGGGTGAGCGTGTAGGTCCGTTCGAAGTCGAGAGCAAGCTTGTTGAGCATCCGGCTGTTGCAGAAGCAGGTGTCATCGGGAAACCTGACCCGATGCGCGGCGAAATCATCAAGGCGTTCATCGCGCTGCGCGCCGGCTATGAGCCAAGCGAACAACTGATGGATGAAATCAAGCTGTTCGTCAAAACCGGCTTGGCTGCACACGCTGCACCACGCGAAATCGAATTCCGCGACAAGCTGCCAAAAACACGCTCCGGCAAAATCATGCGCCGTGTACTGAAAGCGTGGGAGCTGGGCTTGCCAACAGGAGATTTGTCTACGCTGGAAGACTAAGCGATCGAGATACGATAAGAAGAAAGCTCATCCGTTATTCGGATGAGCTTTTTCCATATTTGTAACGTGCTATTCCCCGATCACATCGCAATATTTCCGGATTAGCCGCGAAGCCTTCGTTTGGCTGATTTGCAAATATTCGGCCACTTTCCGCGAGCTTTTGAGACGCTCATATGATTGGCGAACGAGCTGTTTTTCCAAATCACCAAGGGCTGAATGAAGAGATGGTAGAAGGGAAGGAGGGGTGTCTAGTGGTGTTGCATGGGATAGCTCCTCGGGCAGGTCATCTGCTGTAATCAGGGAGTCGGTTGTAATGACAAGCTTCTCGATGACGTTTTCCAGCTGTCGAATGTTGCCGGGCCAGTTGTATTGCTTCAGCATGTCCAGCGCTTCTTCGGTTATCCGATGGTTTCCTCCATAGCGCTGATTGTGCTTTTGGAGGAAATACTGGACGAACGGGAACAGATCGTCAATACGCTCGCGAAGCGGCGGCACCTTGATATCGATAACATTCAGGCGGTAATAAAGGTCTTCCCGAAACAGCTTGCGATGGACCATCTGCTGAAGGTCGCAATTGGTAGCAGCGATCAGACGGACATCGACCTTTTTGCTTTCAACCATGCCGATCGGTATGAATTCCTGGTATTGGATCACATGCAAAAGCTTTGCTTGCATATGCAGGGGAAGCTCCCCGATCTCGTCAAGAAACAAGGTACCGCGGTGAGCAGCTTCGATCAATCCGACTTTCCCCTGGCGAAGTGCTCCCGTGAAAGCCCCGGGTGAATAGCCGAACAATTCTGCCTCCAGCAAATTTTCCGGGATCGAGGCGCAGTTGATCGTCAGAAAAGGCTGCTCGCGGCGTAGACTCATGTGATGAATCTGCGCAGCCAGCGCGCTCTTTCCCGTACCGGTTTCACCCTGCAGCAGTACCGTTGAATCAAAGGAAGCAATTTTGCGGCACAGCTGCATGATCTTTTTCATCAGCGGACTGTGCACGAGTAACGATGTATCTTGAATCTGCACGTACGTTCACCCCCGCGCTAAGTCGATCACATCTATTGTGAAAGGGTTTGTGTACTGGGACTATCACCGAGCTTCAGTAGGACAACACCGGCAATAATCGTCAAGATGCCAATCATGCGCAATGGCGAGACAGATTCGTGCCAAAGAATAATGCCAACCACGACCGTCAAAGCAGTTCCCAGCCCGGACCAAATCGCATAGGCTGTCCCGAGTGGAAGTCCCCGCAACGAAAGAGACAGGACATAGAAAGAGGTTGCATAGCCGATCACGACGACGATGCTCGGTATGAGTCGGGTAAAACCATCTGATAGCTTCAGGGAGGTAGTCGCGACGATTTCCAGCAAGATGGCGATCAGCAAAAAGACATAATTCATTTCGGGTCCTCCTTTCCTTCCGGTGTTGTTAAACGAATCAGCATTTCTTGGACCCGACTTCGCAGGGAATCGTTTTTTTCCAGGGGGGACAGACCGAACATCTCCCCGAACCATAATCCATCTGCTGCTAGTCGGCAAATGGTTGCAACGGCAGGATCTATGCCGTCCTGCTCCATGAGCTGCTGCCATTTGGCGTAATAATCACGGACTGGATGCAGCAGGTCCGGATTGTTGACCAGTGCGGCGAGGAGGGCTGCACTGATTTTGAGCTCCTGCTCTTCGCTGCGGAAGGTCGTTCGCACATAGGAACGCGTCCATTGGCCGTCAGTGTCGCCTTCGGCCGGCATCCCTTCTTGCATCTCCAGGTGAAACTTATCGAAAAGATGATCGATCATGCCTTTGATCAACGCTTCTTTTGAAGGAAAATGATAGAGCAATCCGCCTTTGCTGACACTGGCGTGAGCCGCAACGGCATCCAGCGTCAAACGGGCAATACCTTCGGTTTGGACAAGATGGTAGGCTGATTCAAGGATCACCTGTTTCGTGGAAACTGCAGCTTTGGTCTCTTTCATCGTGGCAACCGCCTTTCATGGGCAGGATTATTACAGTGAGTATACCGTCTGGACAGTACAGTTGTCAATTTGCAAACGGTGAGTCTGTTTTGACTCGGTGAGTCTGATTCAACTCGCATTGCGGGATATTTTTGATTTGCATTATAAGGAAAGCGAATGGTTCATTTCTGTTGGCATTCTTCTTGCTCTTACACGTTGCTGAAGCATCTGATGTTGAAGAGGAGGATGAAAAATGACAACCAAACAGGCGAAATGGCCCCATCGCTACCAACAGGATGTGGAGAAATCGTACACGCTGCCAAACACGTTTTATGTTGAACCGGAAATGCTTGAAGAAGAAAAGGAGCACATCTTTTTTAAAAGCTGGATATGTGTTGGACACAAGGAAAAGGTCGACAAGCCAGGCGATTATTTCACGGTCTCTTTGCTCGATCAGAACATTCTGATTACGAAGGGGAAGGATCAGGTGATACGCGCCTTTTACAATGTCTGTCCGCATCGGGGACACGAACTGGCAAGCGGGGAGGGGAACAAGGCAATTTTCACCTGTCCGTATCATGCCTGGACGTTCAAGCTGGATGGTAGCTTCCACAACGGACGGGCTGTTCGGCAAATGAAGGAGTTTGATGAGAAGGAGGCGTGCCTGCGTCCGGTACGGCTGGAGGTCTTTTTCAACTTTTTGTTCATCAATCTCGACCCGAATGCGACACCGATTTGCCAGATGATGCCCGGGCTTGAAGAAGAGCTCAGGCAGCGGGTTCCAGAGCTGGATAAATTGACATTCTCTCATCGTACGTCCTACAACATCAAAGCGAACTGGAAAAATGTCGTGGACAACTATCTGGAATGCCACCATTGCGCCGTGGCACACCCGCAGCTGGTCGAACTGGTCGATATGTCCAACTACCGCGTGGAACCGTATGATTACTATATCCGTCAAACCGGAACCGGAAAGAAGCGAATGGGCTGTGATCTTGCCGTAGGGGAAGAGCCAAATTCCGTCGATGTGTATGCATCCTATTGGTTATGGCCAACCTTCATGATCGACATCATGCCGGGTGAACCCGGGTTGATCGTGATGTACGTGCTGCCGGACGGACCGGAGAACAGCATTGAGCACCTGGAGTTTTATTATTTGCAAAAGGAACCGACAGAAGAAGGCTGGGCCAACATCAAATACCAGGACGAGATTTTGACGCCGGAAGATATTGAGCTGGTGGAAAGTGTTCAGCGCGGGCTTCATTCCAGAGGGTACGTCGATGGGAGATATGTGGTCGATCCAGGGCGTACCTCGATCAGCGAGCATGGCGTGCACCATTTCCACGGGCTTGTGTTGAAATCGTTGGGTTTGTAAAAGACGGAAAGGAGGGCAAAGAATTTGGAAAAAAACCACGGATTGCAAAGACAACTGAAGCTTTGGCATGTATTCGCACTGGGACTGTCGCTGATGGTCCCTACCACGGTGTTTGACACGTATGGGATTGCGACGATGACCACAGAAGGACATGTGCCCATTTCCTATTTGTTCAGCACCGCAGCCATCCTGTTTACCGTATTCAGTTACACCCACATGGTCAAGGTTTTTCCTCGCGCTGGCTCCGCATACACGTATGCACAGAAGACGTTTCATCCGAGCGTCGGTTTTGTTGTCGGCTGGGCCGCTTTGTGCGACTACTTGTTTTTGCCGATGCTGTATGCGCTAGCTGCAGAGATTTACTTGTCCTCCTTTTTCCCGGCCGTCCCAGGCTGGCTATGGATTGTGCTGTCAATCGCGCTGTTTTCGATTGCTAATATCGTTTCGGTCAAAGTAACCGTTTCGTTCAACGCTATTTTTGTTATTTTTCAAATGCTGATCTGTCTCGTATTTATTTCGCTGCTCGTGAATGAGATCATCAATGGGCAAAGTGTGGAACTGACCATGGCACCGTTTTATTCTGCCAATTTGACCATCACGTCAATCTTGTCGGGCTCAATTATCTTGTGCTATACGCTGATCGGCTTTGACGCCTTAAGCACGTTATCCGAGGAAACGATCCAGCCGACGAAAAACATCCCGCGGGCGATGCTGATTCAAACGATTTTTCTTGGTCTGCTGTACACGACGATCACCTATTTCATGCAGCTATTGTTTCCGGATGTGACCCAGTTTCAAGATCCAGAGGCAGCCTCAACGGAAATCGCGGAAAAATTGGGCGGCCTGCTGTTCGCATCGATTTTTATTGCGATTACCGTAACGGGAAATATCGTAGGGGGGATCGCGGCACAGTTAAGTACCTCCCGCTTGCTGTACGCGATGGGAAGAGACAACGTCATTCCGAAAAAGGTGTTTGGCTACCTGCATCCGCGTACCCGTGTTCCGGTATTCAATGTTGTGTTGACTGGCCTGTTTTCCTTGTCTGCCTTGCTGCTCGATTATGAAACCGCTATCTCTTTCTTTAGCTTTGGGGCGTATATGGCATTCACATTCGTCAATTTATCGGTGATTGTCTATCACATCCGCCACAAGAGGGTGGATTCGGTTGGAGGCGTCATCAAATATATTGTCGGACCGTTGATCGCAATTAGCTTCCTCGCGCTTTTATGGAGCAATATGGACAGTCGGGCGCTGACGCTCGGGATTGTCTGGAATGTCGTTGGCGTGATTTATTTGGCCGCCATCACGAAAATGTTCACAAAAAAACCGCCACAATTCGAATTCGACGAAAATGTAAGCGGTTAATTTGCACTCTTGGTTTAGTCCTGCTTCAATCCGTGCCGGGTAGCATAGGCGGCAATCTGCACACGGTTCGCTAGGGACAGCTTTTCCAAAATGTTCTTCAGATGGTTTTTTACCGTATTTTCCGCGATGAAAAGTTGTTCGCTGATTTCCCTATTTGTATCGCCCATGGCCACGCGCACGACGATTTCCCTTTCTCGCGGAGTCAGTACATCCGGGCTTGGTTCATCGGGCAGCGGTTCCTTCCGAAAATGCTTCATCAGCCGGGCGGCCATCTCACGGGATACCTCCGAGTCTTCATCCAGCAGGGCATGCAGGTAGGTAACCCAGTCGTCCGGCTCCAGATTTTTCAGCAGATAGCCCTGGGCACCATACTGGATAGCAGTAAACAGATCGCCGACATCGTCGGAGACGCTCAAAATGACTACCTTGATGTGCGGGTAGTTTTTTTTGATTTCGCGGGTGGCGACAAGTCCATTCCATTTCGGCATGTTGATGTCCAGCAAGACGAGATCGGGCTGCAGGTTGCCGCAAAGCTGATAAGCTTCCTCGCCATTGGTCGCTTCGCCAACAAGCTCAAACGCCGTGTCTTCTTCAAGCAGACTGCGGATGGCCAGGCGGGCCATCGGATGGTCATCGGCGATCAAAACGCGGTAGGTAGAGGTCATTTTCGTTTTCCTCCTTTACAGACAAGGTGCAGGCGTGTACCACCTGTATGTATTGGCTCGATTGCCAGTTCGGCGTTGATTTCTGCTGCTCGTTCACGCATCATGCGCAGACCGTAATGTCCTGTCAGCGGCTCTGTCGAGACGATGCCTTTTCCGTCATCTTCAATCGTCAGTTGCCATCCTTCACCAGTATGTTCGATTTGCAGGGAGGCATGCCGTGCTTCCGCATGCTTGCGAATATTGGCAAATGCCTCCTGGATGATGGCAAACAGCTGCACCTCCTGGCGAGGCGTGAAGAAATCGTCCGGGGTGGAAATGTCACTCTCCACAGAAATTCCGGTCAACGTACTCCACTGGGCAATCCACTTGTCCAGTCGAGTGCGTAGGACCGAGCCTTCCTCGGGCAGTGTACGCAGGTTAAAGATCGCCTGCCGAACATGGCTGTCCAAAGCCGAAACAGCCTCTCGGGCTTCCGCCAGCTGGTTTCGCTTGATCGTGATGTTCAAATAAAACAGCGATTGGGCAATCCCGTCATGCAGTTCTCGGGCAAGCCGCTCCCGTTCCTCATAGACAGCACGACGGGATTGCTCCTCCACGAGACGATCATTCATTTTGCGGATGGTGTGAAACACCCAGAGGGAAAAAAGAAACGAAAGAATAAACGTTAGCAATGTAATCAGCAGATTGCCGGTTTCCATCGACATGTACGGCATCAAAAAATCGTGTCGCACATATTCAAACCCACCGATTAACAAGGTCGGCAGGAGAATGGTAAACAGCTGAAGCATGCGGTATGTCACAGGGAATTCCCACCTTTTCGCCCAATCATTCCATCATCCTACCTAGTATACCGCATCCCTGGCACAAAGGAAGAACCAATCGCCCTCTTTCTGCTTACAGTATGGTAAGCCACGACGAAAGGGTGGGGAAAGATTGTGGACAAAGTGGGTGACGATTCATCAGTCATTCGGGGTCCCGCGTGCTGCACAGGATTGCCGCACCTATCTGGAGCAGCATGGCATTTACGCACGCATTCAGATGAATCGGCGCAAGCAAATGATTTCAACATACTGGATCCAGGTTCCCAGGGATCAGGAAAAGCAGGCGCGTGAGCTGCTGACACACTTTCGCAAGAATCTGTAGCATTCCTTCCGCCCATACTATCGGCAGGAGGGAATGCGATGACAACAACGGTGCTGGAACGACCGGAGACGCTTGCCGGCAATCGAAATCTGTTCGTCCCTGACTATGTGTTTTTTGAACCGGGTGCGCTCCACTATCCGTTGGGAAGAGAGCTGTATGCCCGCTACGAGGCACAAGGCATGCCGATTCGCATGACAACCAGTCACAATCAAGTGCGTGGCATTCCAGGAGAATCGGAAGTGGAGCAGTACCGCAATGCCAAGCGGACGCTGGTGGTGGGTGTGCGCAAAACGATGAAATTCGAACAATCAAAGCCGTCTGCCGAGTATGCGATTCCGCTGGCAACCGGCTGTGCCGCCCACTGCCACTATTGCTATCTGAATACGAACGTCGGAAGCAAGCCGTACGTTCGTGTGTATGTCAATACGGATGAGATTTTTGCCCAGACCCGCAAATATATTGAGGAGCGGATGCCTGACATAACTCGCTTTGAGGCGGCTTGTACATCCGATCCGGTCGGGATCGAGCATATTACCGGAAATCTGAAGCGATCGATCGAGTTCATGGGTACGCAGGAATACGGTCGCCTGCGCTTTGTGACGAAGTTTCATCATGTCGATTCATTGCTCGATGCCAAGCACAACGGTCATACGCGGTTTCGCTTCAGCGTCAATGCCGATTATGTGATCAAAAACTTTGAGCCCGGCACCTCTACATTTGATCAACGGATCGAGGCAGCAGGAAAGGTGGCAAGAGCAGGCTATCCGCTTGGATTCATCGTGGCGCCGCTCTACTGGTTCGAGGGCTGGGAGGCAGGCTACAGTGATCTGCTGGAGCGGTTGAAGCTGCAGCTGGATGAGGCGGGAACTCGCGATTTGACGTTTGAGCTGATTCAGCATCGCTTCACCAAAATTGCCAAAAAGCTGATTCTGACGCGTTATCCCAAAACGAAGCTGGAGATGAACGAGGACGAACGCAAATACAAGTGGGGCAAGTACGGAAAAGGGAAATACGTTTATCCGGACATACAGGCGAAGGCCTTGCAGCTACATCTTCGACAGGAAATTGCCCGTCTGTTTCCGTATGCTCGCATTGAATACTTCACCTGAGCAAACGATACACATAAAAAGGAGTGGTCGAGTTGCAAACAACGATGCATCAATCCCGATTATTGCACAAACTCGGTGAAGTGAAAGGAAATCCGGTTCGCATCGAACCGATGTACGCCAAGCAGGTGAGCGATTCACTGAACATGCTGCTTGCCAGTGTCTACACGTTGTATCATCAGTTGAAAAAGCACCATTGGGTTGTGGAGGGGCCAGACTTCCGGGACCTTCAT
>JBLNEJ010000451.1:0-3247 GCA_050262535.1 Clostridia bacterium | reverse complement strand
CAAGGTGATCGAGCTTGAATAACAGACGGTCACCATAGCGTTTCTCCAAATTCTTTGCTTCCAAAAGTAACATAGGCATTCCTCCATTTTCAAAATGATGACAGCTTGCTTTTTAACTCGCGAATCCGGTTCGTCAGCTCCCGAAATTGTTCTTCCAGCTCTTGCTTCACAGCCGGGTCCTTGATTGGGATGGAAAGGCGGCCAAGGATTTCACTCAGTCTGGTTTGCAGCAAGAGAAGCTCTTCTTCGACAGGAACATTCGTCTGTTTCCGGCGCTCTTTCCACTCCACGTACTGCTGATAGTTCCCCTCGAAGAAAACGGGGACAGCTCCTTCAAAGACAAGGACATGAGTAGCGACCCGGTTGATAAACGAACGATCATGCGTCGCGAATACAATGGTTCCCGGATATTCTGCCAACAGCTGCTCAAGTTCCTCCTGTGTGGGAATGTCGAGGTAATTGGTCGGTTCATCAAGCAGCAAGACGTTGGCGTCACTCAAGAAAACCTTGGCGAGCGCCGCTTTTCCTTTTTCACCGCCGCTTAGCATCTCTACTTTCTTTTGCACCTCGTCGCGTCGAAACAAAAGGCGGGCCAATGCAGTACGAACGACAGTTTCCGATTGTGGGCTGGTGACGAGCACGTTTTCCACTATCGTTTTTTCCTCATCCAGCAGAGCGAGCGTTTGGGTGAAGTAGCCGATTTTGCAGCTTTGGGCTACGGTGATTCCTTCCGTTCCACGTACGATCATGTTGAGCAAGGAGGATTTGCCGGCTCCGTTTTTTCCCACCAGCGCAAGCTTCATACCCGGCTTGATGGAGCAAGAGAGGTTCTGAAAAAGGGTTCGGTCTCCTACTTTACAGGTGACACGGTCCAGCTGTATGACCGCTTTGGCATGAATCTCCTGGCTGCTGTTCGCATCAAACTGTACACGCGGTAGCTCCCGCGGCTTTTCCTTCTTCTCCAGCTTGGACAGGCGCGTTTCCATTGATTTGGCTGATTTTGCGACGTTTGCCATGCGTCTTTCAGCTCCGTTCTTGTTGCTGATCAGCCGCGCTTCGGAATGGCTCATCTGTCTTGGTTTTTTCAACATTCCCTTCGTTTGCTGCTGCTTATCGTGGATGACTTGCGTAAGCCGCTTGACTTCCTTGCGATAGCTCTCATATTCGAACTTCGCACGCGCACGTTGTTGATCCTTCTGAAGGACGTAGTGGCTATAGTTTCCCGGATAGAGGGTGACGACACCATCCTCCACTTCAAGGATTTGCGTGCAGATGGCATCAAGAAGGCTGCGGTCATGGGAGATTAACAGAATCGCTCCATCAACATTGGTCAGTGTTTTTTCCAACTGCTCAATGCCTTCCATGTCCAAATGGCTTGTCGGCTCGTCAGCAAAGAGAAGCTGTGCGCCTTGTTCGAGCGCATGGGCGATTTTCAGGCGGACCGCCTCTCCGCCGCTCATGTAAGTGTCGGTTGTATGAATGTGCTGAAGACCCCATTCTTTTTTTCGTTTCCCGACAGCATGCTCCATTCCTTGCAACCCGATCTGTCTAATGAGCGCGTGAGAGCCGTACTGATGGACATGGCCAGCATCGGCGGATTCCTCCCCCGCAAGAATATGGAGCAGGGTGGTTTTTCCTGCGCCATTGCGTCCGACGATACCAATCCTGTCGTGTGAATGAACTTCAAGATGATCCAGCCTGAACAAGAGACGATCCCCAAAGCTTTTTTCCAAATGGCTTGCCTCCAAAAGTAACATATCGATTCCTCCTTTTTTTCCAAAACAAAAAGACGCCGCTTGAAACCGGCGCCTGTTCTGAAAATCACGTCGAAATCACCCCACCATGTAAACCTCACTTTGAGACGGAGGCAGGGGAGAAACGAGGTAAGTATGGATGAAAATAGAAAAGGCGCCGGATATACCGGAGCCTGTAAGGTTGTTTGCAAATCACACATGACGAAAAAGCGATCATGCGCATAAAAGAAAACAGGATCTATACAACAGCCCGGTATCGGTTTTCGTTATGAAGTTGATGAACTTGGATAACGAAAACGAATTTCAAGGGCCTGTTCCTCCTGATTGTCATCAAAAATTTTGTTCCTTCCCGTACTTTACAGCAAGGGGCAGCGAAAAGCAAGGGATTTTACAATCCTGCCATTTCCTTGATAAAGCGGGATGTGCGCGTTTTGCGGCCAAAGCGCTCCTGCGGAATCCCGACAAACAGCTGGTAGCGGGCACGGGTGATCGCCACATACATGAGGCGGCGCTCTTCTTCCAGGGCGTCTCGTTTCCCTTTGCGCAGCTCATCGAGCGCATATTCGTGGGGGAGAGAGCCTTCCACGAGATCGAGTACGAACACCGTGTCGAATTCCAAGCCTTTTGCCCGGTGAATGCTCATCACCTGCACAGCAGGCTTGTCCGAATGGCGGGAAGCCGATCGGTTACGATTCAATTGCTGGTTGACGAATTCAAGCAGATCTGCGATCGACAGGTGCCGCTTAGCGATACCGAACAGCTGCTGCAAATCATCGGTCGCTGCTTGTCCTTCCTGTTCCGGTTTTTCCTTGTGTTTCTTTTTGACATAGTCGCGAAGCTTGCCGTCCTCATAGAGAAATTCAAGCGCCTGTGCGGGCGTCAGCTTGGGCAGTTCGTCGAGAATGGCGAGTACGTTCGTGAGATGCGTCTTCTGGTAGGACTTCAAGCCCGGCAAGCGGGGAAGTGCTTTTGCCAGGGGAACATCATCGAGGATGGCCTGGCTTCGAATCGCATTCCATTGCCCGGAAGCGATGTACAGAGTCGGCAGGATGTCCCGCAGGGCATCGGCATCGTCGGGATTTAACGCCAGCCGCAAATAGCCAAGTGCCCAACGAACAGCCTGCTTACGATAAAAGGGCTCATCCTCGCCCGTGAAGGAAAACGGAATGCCTTCCTCCCATAGCCGCTCGACAACGGGGCGAGCCGATTCATGGGTGCGAAACAACACCGCCATTTCTGCAGGTGAGGTCCCCAGCTGGATCTGCTGCATGATTTCGTCAACGATCCGGGAGGCTTGTTCTTCTTCATCGTCCGGATAAAACAAATAATTGTCGCCCTCGTCGCCGTGAAACGATTTGATTTTTTTGGCGTGGCGGGCCTGATTGTTCCCGATGAGGGAGTAGCCCAACCCGACAATGGACGGGCGCGAGCGATAATTGACCTCAAGCGTGATCGTCTGCGCTTGCGGGAAATCATGTGAAAAGCCCAAAATA
>JBLNEJ010000450.1:0-11305 GCA_050262535.1 Clostridia bacterium | reverse complement strand
CAGACAGACCATTGAAATGACCGTTCAAATCTGGACCGGTTTTACCGATTATCCTGTATTCTCGCTTGTTTTTTTGGACCGCTTGCTCATTACCGCCATGCTTGCGTTTCCGTTTGGGATCTTGTTCTGGTCCTGGGTTCGCACCTGGAAGCAGAAACAGCGAAAAACGCAAGGGCTGCCCGAAAATGTGTAGCTTATCCGTTTCGTTCATGCATCAGCCCTGAGGCTCGTGACGGCATCAGGGCTGTTTGAATTGTTTATTTATCGGGAGCGCAGCTGCTCCATGCTTTTTCGTTTGATTTGCATCTGAATGCCTTTTTCAATCAAGTGCAAGTAGGATTGATCCTTCTGTGCAACAAGGGTGACGGCAAGTCCTTGTCCACCAGCGCGTCCCGTCCGCCCGATCCGGTGGATATAGCTTTCGACATCGTGTGGGATATCGTAGTTGATGACGTGGGTTACCCCTTCTACATCCAGCCCTCTGGCCGCTACATCAGTTGCTACCAGCAGCCGCAGCTGCCCCTCGCGAAAGCGGTTCATCACCTGCTCGCGCTGCGTTTGGGACAAATCACCGTGAAGCTCATCCGAATCGTAGCCAAGCTGCTGAAGCGCCTGGTTCAACGTGCTTGCCCGGCGCTTTGTCCGACAAAAGATGATCGCCAGATAGGGCCGAAACTGGTCCAAAATGGTGCGCAGTGTCGCTTGTTTGGTGCGATCGGTCGTTTCGACAACAAGCTGCCGGACGTCATCTACCGTCATTCGTTTGCCACGCACCTGTACATCTTCCGGTTTGTCCATATACCGATCAGCAAGAGCGCGAATTGGCGGTGGCATCGTTGCGGAAAACAGCAGCGTCTGCCGTTCTGACGGGGTGCTTGCGATCACGTCCTCCACTTCTGTAAGAAAGCCCATATGAAGCATCTGGTCGGCCTCATCGAGCACTAGCATTGAGACGTGTGAAAGCTCGATCGTCCCGCGGCGGACGTGATCGAGCAGGCGTCCTGGTGTTCCGATCACAATCTGGATGTTCCCCGCAAGCTTCCTCATCTGCTGTTCCACATCCTGCCCGCCATAAACGGCCAGCGCTTGTATATCAGGCAGATGAGCCAGCAGCTTGTTGATCTCCGTCGTTATTTGCAAAGCCAGCTCTCGGGTCGGCGCGACGATCAGCGCCTGGACAACGCTTTGTTGCGGGTTCACCCGTTCCAGGATCGGCAGGAGAAAGGCCATCGTTTTGCCTGTGCCCGTTTGCGCCATCGCCACGACATCTCTTCCGTCCAAGATTGCGGGAATCGCTTTTTGTTGAATCGGCGTCGGGTTGCTCAGTCCGATTTCTAGCAAAGCTTGCTGTAATTCAGGGCTTATCCCCAAGGTTATAAATCCGGTCAAAACGGGACACCTCAATTTCTGTACTTGTACTCCCTTCCATCTTACACGATATGATACGAAAACAAACAAATCAGGCTAAAATAATAGAGATAATATTGACACAAAATAATTTGATATGATAAAATTTAAATTTTTCTCCCCGATTGTGTTATACTTAACATTGAAAGCGGGGGTGGATTCATGTTTGACATCGGAGACAAGATTTTTTATCCCAATCATGGTGCTGGTATTGTTGAGGCAATTGAAAGCAAAGAAATGTTTGGAGAATCCAAGCAGTATTACATCCTGACCATGCAGCTTAGAAGCCTGCAAATTATGATTCCTATTGGACAAACAGCCAACCTGGGTTTGCGCCAAATTGTTGACCTCCCTATTCTGGAGGATGTGTTAGCGATTATTAATGACGGAGAACCAGATTTAAGTATGACTTCCGGCCAAAGACATCGCCTCAACTTGGATAAGATGAAATCTGGTGATATTTATGAAGGAGCGGAAGTCATCCGTGATTTGCAAAGCATTGCGCGAAAAAGGAGCTTAGGAAGCGGAGACAAGATGATGTTGGATAACGCGATGCAAATGCTGATGAGCGAAGTGATGCTCGTAAAAGGAATTGCATCGGAGCAGGCCTCCGCTTTACTACACCGAGCGATCAATAATTAGAACAACAAGGTCATATGCCTTTTCACATTTTCCCCCAAAAACAACACACTTGTTCGTTACATCAACACGTGTGTTGTTTTTTGTTGTCGGCAAAAAATAGGACCGAAAACGCAAGCAAGCCGGCACTGACCAAGGATCAGTACCAGCCTGCACGATTTTTTTCCGTGATCTATTTTCGTGTGTATGACCCGCTCACGTTTACAACGGATACGTTCTCCGGATCGTCATTTTCGATCATCACGTCACCATTCACATCTTCAACGTATATCCTGCCATTCTCGTCAACAATGCTTACATTACCTTCCACGTTGCTAACGAAAATTTCACCACTGTCATCCTTTATTTGCAGACTGCCTGCATGGCTGCGAACTTCCATACCGCCTGACTGATCCCGAATGATTACGTCCCCCATCGTGTCCTGCATCAAAAGCTCCCCGGAATCATCTGTGATCGAGCGAATTCCTTTTACATTCGTCAGTTTTATATCGCCCGACTCATCGGTGATTTGCGTCTCTCCCTCCACATCTTGAACGATGAGGTCTCCAGAATCATCCGTGATCGTAAGCGGAGCATTCAACGCAGCAATGTGAATATCACCTGATCCATCCTTTATGGAGAGGGGCAGATTCTGGGGCACTGTCACGGTAACCGTCATCGACCGATTATTCAACCAGCCAAGGTCCGCTGTAGAGTCAGCATACACTTTCGCCGTATTCCCATCCTTTTTCAATGTGAAAAGAATCGATTCGTCCATGATCGCTCGGCTTTTGATGATCGCCTTTGCTTGAATGCTTGTTGCATTCGGGTCCCCCTTTACGACCAAGTCTCCCGAAACCTGTTCAATCTCAAGCCATTCAATCGATTCAGTAGACAGTTCCAGCATCCGCTCTTCTTCTTTGGTAGACTGTTGTTGAAAAACAAATATGCCAATCCCGAGCAAGATCAATACCACGGCAACAAAACGCTTCATCTTCAACCTCCTGTTCCTTCCTTTGCGACAGTCTCAGTATACCAGCGAGCAGTCTTAAGCAAATCGGCCGCCAGATGAATCCGATACTCAGACTGAAGGCGGAAAGGGTCTAGATGTACTTCTTCTAGTTCCTGGTGGTTGGGATACTCCAGATCAAGCCATTTGGATGATTCCCCTCAAGTACGGTCACTTGCTCTGGAATGTACGCTGCCGGTTGTATGTGGTTTGTTTTCGTATTTAGCTCCAACCAGCCGTGATTTTTCAGTTGAAAGACATAGCGCTCTTTTCCGACCGAAAAAAAGACAATTTGGTCATTTTGATTAAAGGAGAGCTGTGTCTCCAACGGCCGTACATGGTCTTGATCTGTTTGGTACAGGTACCACTTTTCCTTGCCGTTTGGCAGTGCAGCGATGAAAGCCATCGTAGGCTTCCCGCCCCCCGACAGCAGCCGTGTCTCTACATTCTGTTTGTCATGTCCTTCCGGTTGCGGCCACTTCTGCGTTTGCCCAGTTTTGACATCAAGCAAGAAAATCTCCGCCTTCGCCTGGTAGATGTCCTCCACCTCCTCCAGCCGCGAATACAGCAGCTTTCCTTCTGAAAGAAAATGGATGCCCGAAAGGCAGCTTCCCTCCATACACACAAACGTCCCGACGTTTGGATGTACAAGCGGCTTGGCATCGTTCACATTGCGATACGAACGAATGTCGTACGTAAACAGACCGCCATCATCATGTTGTCCATATGCAATCGCAATGCGCCCGCTGGTCGGATCGGTTGCGACGGACAGAACCCGCTTGTTTTTCTCCAGAATCGGATCTGGTTTCCAGAACAGACTCGATTGGCCTGAGACTGGGTGATAACGATTGGTTTGTCTGGTTCCGCTCGCCCCATCCTGCTGCATATACAGAATGGTTTGATCAGGCAACCAGCTAGGCTGCAGCATCTCCCGAAAGCCAAAATGCTTGACGATCTCACCCTGTCTATTTAGCAATGTGTACATCAGCTCGCTGCCGTGTACATTCTCGACTCGATACCCGCCCAGCATCCAATTGCCATCAAAGGAGAATTGCACGCTTTCATATTGCTCGACTGTTTGAAAAAGGCCATGTTTCTTGTTGGTGACAGGATTGAACCATTCATACTGCTTCATCTCGGTCGGAATAAACCCGATCGTTTGATGCGTGTGCAACGGGTATCCTTGTTTGCTTCTGATGTCTCGAAGCGCGATAGAAACCGGTTGATTGCCTTGTTCGGCCAAAGGCTTAAACACCATCTCCAGTTCGGTATCGCTTTCCCAGTTGAAACCGGTGACGCCTTTTCCAAGTTGTTCCTTCAGCCTTTGCTCAACGGATGACCGTTCGACTGGCAAGCTAAACGTCAGGTGGTAGGAATGGCTACTAGCGAGATCCAAATAAATCGGCAGCATAATTTCCGGGGTCAACTCGAATGCCGTTTTCACCCTTTCCTCCTGCTTGGAATGTACCGTATAGGTAAATGGCTTTGTAAAGGAGAGGGGGACAATTTTTTGTTCCTTTCCATCAGGGGAAGAGAGCATGATGTTCAAGTTTTCCTGTGGAGCATCCGTCAAGGCTATGATCACTTGCTCTCCCGGTGCCCCGTTATCCCAGGATGCATGAAAAGGAACTATCTTTCCAGTTGCAGTTTTCACTGTAACGCCTTGCCGAAGTAAGTCAAGCTCTTCTTCTTTTGCATGCGTCATTGTCGAAAACTGAAACGATATTTCTGGGGCACTCGTATAAAAAAAGACTGCTTCATTCGGTTGATATATCCATAACTCATTGTCCTCCCTGACGTGAATCGAGTAGCTATGCTCTTGGTTCAGCCGGGAAAACAGCGATGCTTGAGCAGGTGAGGGGGCAGGAGTAGTCGGTGTCACCTGTGAAGGCGGAACGGTTGCTGACTGAATGTCTGTCGCGCTCAGTTCTCCAGTCACCCAAATGGCAACGCTCACCACGATCGCTGCGAGTATGCTCCAGATCCACGCTTCAGCGCCATGATACCACTGCGGTCGTTTCAATCCGTATCTCTCCGTTTCCAAAAAACAGTATTTACCAAATAGGACTGATTGGACTGCGATTTCGTTACCATCCTCACGGTTATTACGTAAGAAAAAAGCCACTTCCCTCTGAAAAAGAAGTGACTTACTCATATACTTGGTTATTGCTTTGCCAGCCGCTTGATTTCGACTGGAGATAGTCCTGTCAGAGCTGAAATTTGCTCAATGCTCATGCCCGCTACAAGCATGTTTTTGGCGATTTCCGCTTTGCCTTTTGCTTCTCCTTCTGCCCTGCCTTCCTCCTTTGCACCTTCAATCATATTCGCCTCGTCCCGGAGTGCCTTGACCCGAATCTCATACAATTTACGGGCCTCGTCATTTTGGTTAAGAAATTCCAATACCGTTTTGGCCTTGCGAATCACCGGTTCATTTCTCGCCAACAGATCCACCGTCCTTTCGTCTTGTGCACCTACGAATAGCAGCCAGTTGACCAGCGGGTCATTCATGTTAACATCTGACCCTCGAAGCTTCGAAAGTTCAAGAAAATGAATCTCCAAATCGTTTGTCAGCAAAAAGCCTCTCGATTCCTCCTGTAACCGAAAAATGCTATGAAAAGCGTCTGTCGGTAGACATTGAAAATCAAGAATATTGATCGTGATCGTTTTTCGTAAATGCTTGTACAAGCTGCTTTCGCCCAATTGCTCTTCGTACATCTTCGCCCAGTAATATAACGCGCGCTTTTCCATATCGTACTTGTTATGCAATTGGACTTCAATGTTAATGCGCTCTCCTGATCTTGTTATCGCCTTCACATCCAGGATCGATGCTTTATCTCCCACTTGATCTGGGATCAGATGGGGGTCAATCAGCGTGATTTCGGTCAATTCCGCTCCCGGCTGCGGACGTAACACCGCATTGAGAAATGACAGCAAGAGATCGCTGTTTTCCTCCACTCCAAATATACGCTTAAAGACAAAATCGTTGCATGGGCGCATCCATCTTGCCATCTCATCTGCCCCCCGACTCATCTTTTCCTCTCCCTTCAGTTTAGCATTACCTTGAAGATAGAAAAAGACAGCCACCTTCTGCAAAGATAAAAAGAAGAGGCATCCCTCAGCCTCTTCTTCTCCCACTTCATTTCGCCTACACCCATCCCAGCAATCGTGCCACCTGCGCAGTCGTAAAAGTAACAGCAATCGCGATCGCGAGCGGGATCAGCGCGGACAAAATCGTCCATTTTGGACTCTTCGTTTCCTTATAAATATTAAACAGCGTCGTCCCGCATGGATAGTGCAGCAAGGAGAACAGCATCATGTTCAATGCCGTCAGCCATGTCCAGCCGTGTGCGACAAAAATGTCCTTGATGTTGCTGATCCCTTCAACATCAACCATCGCTCCGGAAGCCATGTAGCCCATCAGCAGGATTGGCAGGACAATCTCATTGGCGGGGAGACCGAGCAAAAACGCCATGATAATAAAGCCATCAAGCCCAAGCGCCTGCGCAAACGGATCAAAAAAGGCAGCCATGTGGTTCAACACGCTTACACCGTTCACGTCGATGTTGCCCAATACCCAGGTGATCACACCGGCCGGTGCGGCAACTACGATCGCCCGCGTCAGAACATTGAGCGATTTGTCCCGGGAAGCGAGCAAAATCGTTTTCACATACTGCGGCTTCCGGTAAGGTGGCAGCTCCAGCGTATAATGGGTTGGCACACCGCGCAGCGCCGTTTTGGACAAGAGCCAGGAGACGGTAAGCGTGACGACAATGCCAATGAGCACCATGCCCATGACGACGGCTGCCGTTGCCAGCGTGCCATATTGACTGGCAACCCCTGTCGCCATAAAAAGGGAGGCGAGCAAGATCAAGGTCGGCCATCTTCCGTTGCAAGGCACAAAATTGTTCGTAATGATTGCAATCATCCGCTCGCGGGGCGACTCGATGATTCGGGTTGACATGATGGCTGCTGCATTGCAGCCGAATCCCATCGACATCGTCAGCGCTTGCTTGCCGTGTCCCCCTGCCTTTTTAAACAGACGGTCCATGTTGAACGCAACCCGCGGCAAGTATCCGAAGTTTTCCAACAGGGCAAAGATTGGGAAAAAGATCGCCATCGGCGGCAGCATCACGCTGATCACCCACGATGTTCCCCGATAAAAGCCAAGCACGATCAACCCGTGCAACCAATCCGGTGCATTCACGGCAGCAAAGCCTGCTGTCAAATAGCTTTCAATCACCCCGAACAGCTCAGCGAGCATGCCCGATGGAACATTTGCTCCCGCAATCGTCAGCCAGAACACAACGCCGAGGATCGCCAGCATGATCGGAAAACCCCAGATCGGCGAGGTCAAAATTTTATCAAGGCGATAGGTTGCCTCAAGTTTTTTCTTATCCTCATACCGGACGGTATCACGGCAAATGTCGTGCGTCGTTTTGTAAATGTCGCCAACGATTTCATCCCGCACATTCGTATTTCCCGACAAGCTGTGAACCATCTCCGTCAAATAGTCAAGCGAATCCAGCCTTTTAGTGGCACGAGGGGTACTCATGAGTGATGACCTCCGTTCTGCCCTGGTACGAGAGTTCGCTGCTTTCATTGCGCTTTAAGAGCTCGAGCAGCGATTCGTCCCCGTCCAGCAACCGCAGTGCTACCCACCTGCTCGGGAACCGATTTCCGACAATACGGAGGATATGCGGCTCCAGCTCCTTGATTCTGCGCTCGATCTCATCCCCGTAGACAATCTGGAGTGGCTTTGGAACCAGCCTGCCGGATGCGACCTGCTCGACATGATCCAGCAGTTCTTCAACACCCTGACGTGTTCGCGCCGAAATCGCCACGACCGGAACCCCCAGTCTTTCGCGCAGTTTTTTCAAATCAATGCGAATTCCCAATCGCCTTGCTTCATCGATCAGGTTGATGCAGATGACAACCCGATTCGTGATCTCCATCACCTGCAACGCGAGATTCAGGTTCCGTTCTAGGGCTGTGGCATCCAGCACCACAATCGTCACATCCGGATCCTCCAGAATGAGATAATCCCGGGCAACCTCTTCATCGGCAGAATTGGAGTAGAGCGAATACGTTCCTGGCAAGTCAATGATCTGGTACGAAATGCCGTTATACTGAAATTCACCGCTTGCCGTCATGACCGTCTTGCCTGCCCAGTTCCCCGTATGCTGCCGCATGCCGGTCAACGCGTTGAAAAGCGTGCTTTTTCCCGTATTAGGATTTCCCGCCAGCGCAATTGTATAGGTTTTCACGTCTGATCATCTCCAATCAGCGTTCCAAAAATTTGCGAGCTTTCTTCCTTGCGCAGGGCGATTGTCGTGTTGTTGATCCGGTAAGCAACCGGGTCCTTCAGCGGGCTCTTCTGCAGAACCTCCACCACATTGCCGGGGACGAATCCGAGATCGAGCAGCCGTCTGCGCAAGACCCCCTGGATTTCCAGCCTGGCAAGCTTTATTCGATTGCCGCTATGGGCCTCGTGTAGCGATATCATCTGTTTTCACTCCTTTGAGAAATATCAAAACGTATATCAAAGTACAAAGTCCCGTACAAGCTTCCTTGCTCATCATTCGTTTCTAATTCTTAGTATAGACCAACAAATTTGTCCATTCAACAAAAAGTTTCTTCAGTGCAACTTTTGGGCTCTCGTGCACAATTCCCTTGTTGCAGTTGCTTTGCTTTGACGGATGTCCCATTCTTCTGTAGGATGGAGTAGTACAGCCTGCACGATGAGTAAGGAGTGGATTTGATTTGTGGTATGCGGTTTATATGACGGGCTTTGCGGCATCGATCATACTAGCACTCTATTTCAGTATTACGGCCCGCCAACGAGGTACGCACCCGCTTGCTTCCAGAATGATCCTGGGGAAAATGAACATGTCGCTCGGTGTTTTGTTTCTTCTGATGGGAAGCAACCAGTTTACATTTGAAGATTTAACCACGATACGTATCGTCATTGCGTTGCTGCTCCTGTTCGTAGGAGCGGTTAACCTGATTCTCGGTACTCGCAATTACTTGCAATATCGCAAAAGCTGGATGCAGGAAGTAAAGAAAAACGGATAGAATGGCTGCCGAATGGCCGACGCTTCTCCTTGTGAGAGGCGTCGGCTTTTTTCATTTGGACGTCTGTTCCGTCGGCATCTTGTCATGGTGGACAAATGGCAGGAATTGATAGACGTTGATAGATTGTCGTGGATTTGCTAGTAAAACAGGCCTTCGCGTAGTACACGCCATACGGGAAAGACGTAGAAATACTATATAAAATCACATCGCAGACATTCGTCAGGCACGTTCATAAATCTATGAACTGGCAAAACAGTAAGGAGTGAGGTTCTTGTATGACACCATGACGCTTGTCACTATCATCGCGTTTCTATCAACGCTTTTGTTTATCTTTTGGCGGCCAAAAGGGTTAAACGAGGCGATTCCGGCAACGATTGGGGCTATTTTCGTCGTGTTGAGCGGGAGTGTATCCTTTGCCGACCTGATCACGATCGGAGAGACCGTCAGCGGCGCAGCGATCACCATCATGGCAACGATTGTAATGGCGATCATACTGGAGAGCTTTGGTTTTTTCCAGTGGACGGCCGAACAGCTTGCGATCCGGGCAAAAGGCTCCGGCATCCGCCTCTTTTGGTACGTCAATCTGCTCTGTTTTTTGATGACGCTGTTTTTTAACAATGATGGCAGCATCCTGATCACGACCCCGATCCTGATTCTGCTGCTCAATCATTTGGGCGTGAAGCATCATCAAAAAATTCCGTACCTGTTATCAGGGGCACTCATCGCCACGGCTTCGAGCGCACCGATTGGCGTAAGTAACATCGTTAACCTGATCGCACTGAAAATTGTGCATATGGATCTGTATATGCACTCCGCCATGATGTTTGTTCCGGCAACATCCGGCTTGCTCTTGCTGGCGCTCCTGCTTTTCGCCTGCTTTTACCGTGATATCCCGAAGGTGCTCAATGGAAAGCACAAAGGTGCCTTCCACTTCCCGGGAACGGGCAGCCACCCGTTGAAAACCTACTTGAATCCGAACGCCTACCAAAGCAAAACCCGATTCATGTTGAAAATTTTGCTCTATGTGTTCTGCATTCGGGTGAGCCTGTTCATCGCTTCCTATATCGGCATTCCCGTCCCTTTGGTTGCCATTCTCGGGTCCGTTGCGCTTCTGATCTGGCGGTGGGTTCGCCTTGGCATTACACCTGCCGATATGCTGAAGAAAACCCCATGGCACATCCTCGTCTTTGCCTTCAGCATGTATGTGATCATCTATGGCCTGCACAATATCGGACTGACCGCCTGGCTGATCTCCATGTTCCAGCCGATTGTCTCAGGTAATTTGCTGCATGCCAGCATTATCATGGGGACGCTGATCTCGGTCATGTCCAATCTGTTTAACAACCATCCGGCATTAATGGTCGGCACACTCGCGCTGACCAATATGGGTCTCGCACCTTTGACATTGAAAATCTCCTATTTGGCAAACGTCATCGGCAGCGATATCGGCTCCTTGCTGCTGCCGATTGGGACACTTGCCTCCTTGATTTGGCTGCACATCCTCAAAGAGCACAAAGTGAAAATTGAATGGTCACAGTATATTCGCGTAACCGTTTTGGTGATTCCGCCTACGCTGTTGTTTACGTTAGTGTTCCTTTATTACTGGGTCAGTTGGTTATTTTAAGGAGGTTTGACAGTAATGATGAATGTGATGGAGTATATGGGGAAAACCGTGGAAGTTGAGTTGTCGGGAAAAACGGTCGTAAAAGGAACGCTCATTGATGTAGGGGCAGATCTGATCGTCCTCTACAGTGCACCACGTTACTTTTATATCCCGAATCTGCATATCCAGATGATGAAAGAAGCCGAGCAGCCGCTGGTTACGGGCCCTGAGCCAATTACAGCAACACCGATTGCTGCTGAAGATGCGACGCTGTCGTTCCGTAAAATTCTCGATCATGCGCGCGGCTGCTTTGTCGAGATATATGTATCCGGAAACAAAACCATACACGGGTATGTTACCAGCCTGATGAACGACTACTTTTTTTTCTACTCTCCTGCCTACAAATCGATGTACGTATCGCTGCAGCACGTCAAATGGGTCGTACCCTATGATCAGAGCACGACCCCGTATTCACTGTCCAATCAGCATTTTCCCGTAAACCCTGCCACCGCTCCACTTTCTCGAACGTTCGAACAGCAATGCAAAAAGCTGGAGGGGCAGCTCGTCGTATTTGACCTGGGAGATCGTCCTGACAA
>JBLNEJ010000449.1:0-5303 GCA_050262535.1 Clostridia bacterium | reverse complement strand
TGGCTGTTAGCCAAATATGGCAGCTATGCCTTGGTGATCAGCTACTTTTTCCCGGTTGTCCGCCATGTGATCCCGTATCTGGTCGGAATCGGCAAAATGAGTTTTCGCCGCTATGCGTTTTTTTCGTATGGGGCAGGCTTGATCTGGACGCTGCTCTTTTTCATCGTCGGCTATCTGTTTGGCGATCATGTCGAGGAGATCGGCAAGCTGGCCTACTCTTACGGATTGTACGTGCTTGCAGCTGTTGCGGGAATCGGTCTTGTCGTCTGGGTTGTCCGCTGCTCAATGGGAAAAAGACAGCAGCAGGAACGGGAGATGTAGGGGAGAAGCAGAGGATTTTTGTGCGTTGGAGTGCGTCGATTCCAACGCTTTTTTGTTGGCAGAAATGAAAAAATTCCTCTCGACATATGAGCAACGATGGCTGCGCCAAAAAGCTGGCGCAGCCAAGTTTTTTATTGGAAATATTGCAAAAACCGTTTGAATAATCTGATAAGTATTCGTATAATATTCAACATACCAACCGTTTGGTAGGTCGAAAAGCAAAAGGAGGACATACAAGTGAACCTGTTTGATCTTACGGGACGCGTGGCGATTGTGACGGGCGGCAGCAAAGGGCTGGGCGCAGGAATGGCGAAGGCGTTGGCCATTCAAGGCGCGGATGTAGCCATCGTCAGCCGAAACGCTGATGAGGGTGAGGTGGTCGCAGCCGAAATCCGCTCGATGGGACGCAGGGCGATTGCCATTGCTGTCGATGTACAGCAGGTCGAGTCACTCGCTCGCATGGTGCAGCAGGTGAAAGCGGAGCTGGGCAGGCTTGACATCCTCGTCAACAATGCAGGTGTCGGGGTGACCCGCATGGCTTTGGACGTGTCGGAAGCCGATTGGGACAAGGTGATCGATACGAACCTGAAGGGTGTTTTTTTCTGTGCCCAGGCAGCGGCCTCAGTCATGAAGGAGCAAGGTGGAGGCAAGATCATCAACATCGCCTCGGTCGCAGGCGAAATCGGCGCTGCCGGAATGGCGCCATACTGTGCGAGCAAAGCGGGGGTGATCAACCTTACGCGTGCACTGGCAAAAGAATGGGCTCGCTACAACATTAATGTGAATGCGATTGGCCCCGGCTATATCAAAACAGCGATGAACGAAACCGAGCTGTCCGACCCGGCTTTTCTGAAAAAAGTGCTGTCCACCCTGTCCATTCGCAGACTGGGTGAACTGGATGATTTAGCTGGCACGGTTGTGCTGCTGGCAAGCGATGCATCGAGTTATATTACGGGCCAGACGATTTTTATCGACGGCGGCAATCTTGCCTGAGCTTTCGTGGACAAGGACACCGAAGAGGCGGTTTTCTCCAATGAGATGAGTGTACTCATATAAGGGAGGTTTACTTGACATGGAAAAACAGTGGTATCAGTATTGGCCGGACGATTTGCCCAAGCATCTGGAGCTGGGTGATCGTCCCTTGCACGCCATTTTGGAAGAGCGGGGGAAGGAGCACCCGGAAAAAACAGCGATCCAGTATTACGGACGAACGATTTCCTATTTGCAGCTGAATCAGCACATCCAGACATTTGCCAACGGACTTCATTCCCTTCATGTGGACAGCAAGGATCGCGTCGCATTGTTTCTCCCCAACTGCCCCGCTTTTGTAACCGCTTACTTTGGGGCGTTGAAGCGCGGGGCAATCGTCGTTCCCGTGAATCCGATGAACAAATCGCTGGAGCTTGCCTACCAGCTGCGGTATTCGACTCCAACTGTTCTGATTACACTTGACACGATGTACCCGATTTATGCAGCGATCAAAGACCAGATTCCTTCGATTTGCCACGTCATTACGGTCAGCCTTGGCGACGAGCTGCCAGCTGAGCCAACGCTATCGGTCCATCCAACCATGACCGTTCCCAAGCAGCGATATGAAGATACGATCGATTATCTCGATTTTATGCAAAGCGTTTATCCACCCGCACCTGCTTGCTCCCTTACACTGGATGATATCGCCGTTTTGCAGTACACGTCGGGTACGACCGGCCATCCAAAGGGAGCGATGCTGACGCATTTGAACCTATTGGCCAATGCGGTTGGCGGAGCGAAATGGCTGATTACTAGCGGGGGAGAAAATATTCATCTGTGCAACCTGCCGCTGTTCCATATTACCGGGATGGTGAACAGCATGAATGCCCCGTTGTACAGCGGTGGCACAATCGTTATGATGACCCGGTTTGATCTCGAAGTGATGATCGCAGCGATCGAGCTCTACCACTGTGAATATTGGGTGGGAACCGCCACAATGAATATCGCCGTCGTCAATGCCCCCGGTATCGAACAGCGCAATCTCACCTCGCTAAAAAGCCTGTTTTCCGGTGGTGCGCCGATTCCGGTAGAGATTTTGAAAAAGTTCAACGAGATGACTCCCTGTGAGCTGCTAGAGGGATACGGACTTAGCGAAACAACGGCACAGGTCACGATAAACCCGAGGGGAGCGTGTCGGATCGGGTCGGTCGGCATCCCGATTTTTGATACCGATATTCACATTGTCAGCATGGCGGATGCTTCGCAAGTTCTACCCATGGGGGAAACGGGGGAAGTCGCTATCAAAGGGCCGATGGTGATGAAGGGCTACTGGAACAACGAGGAAGCAACGAAGCAGGCGTTTTGTAACGGGTATTTTCTCAGCGGCGACCTTGGCTATTTCGACCAGGATGGCTATTTGTACATTTCCGGGCGGAAGAAGGAGCTGATCAAGGCTTCCGGCTTCAGTGTCTATCCGACTGAGGTCGAAGGGTACCTGTACATGCATCCTGCCGTGAAGGAAGCTTGCGTGGTCGGTGTTCCAGATCCATACAAAGGCGAAGAGATCAAAGCCTTCATCGTGAAAAAAGAAGGGGCGACGACAACCGAGCAAGAGATCATCCAATGGGCCAAGCAGCAGATGGCCGATTACAAATATCCACGGATCATTGAATTTCGCGATGAGCTGCCGAAGACAGGCTCGGGGAAAATTTTGCGCCGCGTGCTGAGTGAGGAAAGCTCCAGAGTGTAGAGAAAAAAGGAGGAACGGGAGATGAATTTTGATTACAGTGAAAAAGTAAAAGAGCTGCAGGCGAAGCTGCAACATTTCATGGACGAAACGGTCTATCCGAATGAAGCGGTGTATGAGCAGCAGCTCAATGAAGGCGGCTCACGCTGGCATATTCCCCCGATCATGGAGGAAATGAAAGAAAAGGCCAAAGCGGCGGGATTGTGGAACCTGTTTTTGCCGGAAAGCGAGTATGGCGCGGGCTTGACCAACCTTGAATACGCGCCGCTGTGCGAAATCATGGGCAGCTCGTTTATCGCTCCCGAGGTGTTCAACTGCGGGGCCCCTGATACGGGCAACATGGAAGTGCTCGTCCGCTACGGAACCGATGAGCAAAAAAAGCAATGGCTGATCCCGTTGCTGAATGGCGAGATTCGCTCCTGCTTTTCCATGACGGAGCCTGACGTCGCTTCCTCGGATGCGACCAATATTGAAACTAGCATCGTTCGGGACGGCGACCATTACATCGTCAACGGGCGAAAATGGTGGTCGTCCGGTGCCGGAGACCCGCGCTGCAAGATCGCGATCGTGATGGGCAAATCGAATCCAGAGGCTGCCCGTCATGAGCAGCATGCGATGATTTTGGTACCGCTCGATACGCCTTGGGTGAAGATTGTGCGGCAAACACCGGTGTTCGGCTACGATCATGCATCGCACGGCCATGGAGAAATCGCGTATGACCATGTGCGGGTGCCTGTTGCGAACATCATTTGGGGCGAAGGCAAAGGCTTTGCCATCGCGCAGGGACGGCTTGGTCCTGGACGGATTCACCATTGCATGAGGCTGATTGGCGCGGCTGAACGGGCGCTGGAAATCATGTGCCAGCGTGTACGCCAGCGGGTGACATTCGGCAAGCCGCTGGCTGAGCAAGGGGTCATTCAAGAGTGGATCGCCGATTCGCGGATCGAGATTGAGCAAGCGCGTCTGTTGACCTTGAAGGCGGCTTACATGATGGATACCGTCGGCAACAAGGTCGCCAAAAAGGAAATCGCGATGATCAAGGTGGTTGCCCCCGCGATGGCCTTGAAGGTGCTGGATCGTGCCATTCAAGCGCTGGGTGCGGCAGGCGTCAGCGACGACTTCCCGCTCGCCGCCCATTGGGCCAACGCCCGTACGCTTCGTTTGGCAGATGGCCCTGATGAAGTCCACCGAGCGGCCATTGCGAAAATGGAGCTGAAGGGAACGAAATAGCGGCAAGCCGCGCAATCGTTGTTGTCGGCTGTCCCCTTGGATTATAATGCCTACAGGAAGAACGGATCGACGAAGCGAAAGGGGCCGGCACATTCATGAAGGACAAAGTTGTTGCGGTGAGCATTGCACTGTTTGAGAAAAAAGGATTCAGCGAAACCTCCATTCAGGATATTGTCGATGAGCTTGGCTTAACCAAAGGAACGTTTTATCATTACTACTCCTCCAAGGAACAATTGCTGATGGACATCCATCTGCGCTATATCGAGGATTTGTTGCAAGCGGCGCAGCAGATCGTGGACGATCCGGACAGCGAGAGCGTGGCGAAGCTGCAAGCGATCATCCGACTTTTGATCAAGCAAATCCGCACAAATGGACAAGAGGGAAGTGTGTTCTTCCGGGAAATGCGCAATTTGACCGGAGACAACTTTCAGCAAATCAAGGTGAAGCGCGATCAGTTTCGGTTCCATTTTCAAACAATTATCGAGCAGGGAATGGAGACGGGGGCATTTCGCCGGGATTTACGCGCGGACATGGTCGCGCTCGGACTGTTGGGCATGTGCAACTGGAGCTATTCCTGGTTTGATCCAGAAGGTGCTGTCAATGAAGATGAACTGAGTGCGATTTATATGGAAATGGCATTGAAAGGAATTCAAGCTGATTGAATGAAAGTGCCATTTCCACTATTCCGCTGCTTCATAACGAAAGGCAAGGTGAGGAAATGGCGAGCAACGAACAGAAACAACACCAGGACACGATTCCTGTACGAGCGGGTGAAGAGCTGAACCGCGCGAATTTGGAAGCGTATTTGCGTGAAAACATGGAAATCTCCGATGATTCTCCCTTGCAAATCAACCAGTTTGGACTTGGCGCGTCCAATTTGACCTATGAAATCAAAATCGGCAGCTGGGAGGCGGTGCTGCGCCGTCCGCCGCTTGGCCCGATTGCTCCGAAGGCGCATGATATGGAAAGAGAGTTCCGTATCTTGCGCGAGCTTCATCCGGTTTTTCCGCTTGCCCCCAAGCCGTTTCTGTATTGC
>JBLNEJ010000448.1:0-4989 GCA_050262535.1 Clostridia bacterium | reverse complement strand
TCGCTTGGGTGGCGATGAATTTATCATGATCATGCCCGATACCAGTCGACAACATGCTGAAGAAATGGCTGAAACCATCATCGATTCAATCAAGGAAGCGATCCATCATTCATTCGGATCGGTTGGGGAAAATGTCACGGTCAGTATCGGCATCTCGCTTGCACCGGATGACGGTGTTGATCTGGATTCACTTTACAAGCAAGCGGATATCGCGTTATATACCGCGAAGGAAAAAGGGAAAAACCAGTATCAATTTTACCAATTCTCGAACAATCATCAGGCCATGTGAAGCCGCAATTCGACACGCCGAAATCCCCTGGGGTCAGGGGATTTTTTTTCTGTCCCACTGGTAAGCCAACGAACATTTTACCCCGATCCATTTTGAACCAACGGGAGGTTACTGGATATTTTTGTCGAATATATCGAGAAATTTATGGAAGGATTGATCATAGTGAACACACAGATCATTGATATCGGGGTTAACCTCATGCACCGGTCCTTTCAGCAAGACCGGGATGAGGTCGTATCTAGAGCGGTGGAACAGGGAGTATCTCCACTTATTTTGACGGGGACAAGCCTGCGAAACAGCATCGATGCTTCACGCTATGCGAGTCGCCCCATAGGCAAGCTGTATTCCACAGCGGGGATTCATCCTCATGATGCAAAAAGCTGTGATGAATCGACCATCCGGAAATTACGGGAACTTGCATCCCTTCCACATGTCGTCGCGATTGGAGAGTGCGGGCTGGATTACAATCGTGATTTCTCCCCGCGTGATCTTCAAAGAAAATGGTTTGTCGAACAAATCTCCCTCGCTGCCGAGCTTCACATGCCGTTGTTTTTGCATGAACGGGATGCACATCTGGATTTCGTTTCGATTCTCAACGAACATCGCCAACGAATCGCTCGGGCGGTCGTCCACTGTTTTACGGGAACCGCCAAGGAATTGGAAACGTATTTAGAGATGGATTTTTATATCGGCATTACCGGATGGGTTTGTGATGAACGACGGGGCAAGCATCTGCGGGAGCTTATCAAAACCATTCCCTTGGATCGAATGATGATTGAAACGGACGCACCATTTTTAACACCTCGTGACTTGAAGGAAAAACCTGCGGATGGGCGCAACGAACCAATGTATCTGAGACATATTTTGCATGCGGTCGCGCAATGTAGAGGAATGGCTCCTGAGGAAGTGGCACTTGCTACGACCACAACGGCCAAGGAGTTTTTTGGCATATAAATTTGCCAGCACCAAAATAACTAGGGGGTTTTACCATGTCCTATCTCATCAGAAATGCCTCACCTGCTGACGTAAACGGTTTGACCGAATTAATGCACGAATACGTCGTCGGGTTTTATCAGAACCCATGGCCAGGCACCGAAAAAATCCATCAGTTGATCCATTCTCTTTTTGACCAGCAAAGCGGCGTACAGTTTGTCGTCGAACAGGATGGCCAGCTCATCGGCTTTGCTACCCTGTACTTTACAATCAGCACGATGAAAGCAAACAAAATCACCATCATGAACGACCTGTTCTTACGTGAACCGTACCGGAATACAGAAGTGGAAGAACAACTGTTTGCCGAATGCCAAAAATATACGCAAAACCACGGATTTTCTCAAATGACCTGGATCACGTCGGTTCAGAATGAAAGAGCCCAACAGCTTTTCGATAAATGGGGCGGCAAACGGGGGAATTGGGTAAATTACTCGATTGTCTAGGCGGTTGCATGTGCCCATGCTCCTCTTCGGGAGCTATCGGGTCGGTAACCCGTCATTTACATGAGAATATTCGGACAGCGAAGGCTCCGCCAGGCTTGGGGCGGGGCCCACGTTGTCCGAATTTCGGTTAAAAGCCGACTTCATCCCCATTGATTCTGAACAGGTCTTTTCACCCAAAAACGGGGCAACCATCAAAAGGTCAGACCCGCTCATTTACTGTAGATCCTCTTTGGGAGATGTATAAGGTATCGTATTCCGATAGTGATTATGACCGTATGTGGGATGCGCTGTTTACCGCATGCGAGCTATTTCGGACGGTTGCCAAGGACGTCGCCGAGCATTTTCGATATCCATATGAAAGCAATGATGATCGTAACATGACAAATTACCTGAAACGTGTGAGAGAGTTGCCTGCGGATGCAAATGAGATTTATTAACTTGCCTTGGATGCCATCATTCAGGGCTTTTTCTTCGGATATCGATATCCACTCATGCGCCTATATGCCCCGCTAGTTTTTCGAGTCCCAATCTGTATACCGCAACCAACCGTCCCATTCAGCCATCACCATTTTTCGCAACCACTCCCCACCGATCGTAACGGTTAAGCCAATCCCCCCATTTTTTCATAGAAATTCCCATTCCACAATGTTACAATCTGAATTGTCTTGCTTTTCCACAAGACCAAGCATCCGAGTTTATTCAGATAGGTGGGGATCTTTTTGTTTGTCAAAAAAGTCACAAGCGCGCTGCTTATTACCGCATTGCTATGCCCGGCCGGCGCATTCGCCCAGGGAACGGGACAAGCTCCCGCTCAAGGAACAGCAACAGCGACCAATCAAGCATCCGCTCAGCTCATTACTGCTACACAGCCAGCGGACCAGGTTTTTTCCAACGGTGTCATCTACACGGTGGATCGCAACCGTAACTTTGCCCAGGCGGTAGCGATTCGCGGTGACAAAATCGTCTATGTCGGCAGCGACGAGGGCGTAAAAATGTACATCGGAAGCAAAACAAAAGTAACCGATCTGCAAGGAAAAATGGTGCTGCCCGGCTTTATCGACAGCCATACCCACGCCAGCAAAACGACCGGGCTGATCTTCTCCATCGACCTGTACGACGGGGGCTCCATGGAGGAGTATGTCAAGACCATCCAGGCGTTCGTAAAGGAGCATCCGAATGAGCCGACTCTGCAAGGCCGCGGCTGGAGCAATCCGGTCGCACCTGGTATCGGGCCGCGAAAAGAAGTGCTCGACGAGGTCGTTCCAAACACTCCGATTGCGCTTACTTCTGACGACGGCCATTCCTTGTGGGTGAACTCCTCCGCGCTGAAGCTGGCGGGAATCACCAAGGACACGCCGAATCCTGATGGCGGCATCATTGAGCGCGATCCGAAAACAGGGGAACCGTCCGGCACCTTGCGTGAAAAGGCAATGGATCTCGTCCTGAAAAAAATCGGCGGCTACACGATCCAGCAGTACAAAACCGGCATTGAAGAATACCAGCACAAAGCAGCAGAACGCGGGGTCACAACCGTGCGCGATCCGGATATGCTGCGCTATCCAAACGTGCTGGAAGCCTACGAAGAATTGGCCAAAGAAGACAAATTGACGATCCGCTTCCGCAACGCGGTGACCGCGAACCCGGACAAGGGCCCCGAGCAAGTTGCAGAATTCGTCAAAATTCGCGAGCGTGAGCAGTATCCGCTCTTCCAGGTTAATGCGGTAAAATTCTTTATGGACGGCGTTGTCGAAGGCGCCACGGCTTACCTGGAAAAGCCGTACGTGCACAAGCACACCAACGGCAATTTGATCTGGAATACGGATGTGTACAATAAAACTGCTACAGCAGCGGACAAAGCTGGCTTCTCCCTGCATGTGCACTCCATCGGGGACGCCTCTACGCGCATCGCGCTGGATGGCATGGAATATGCTCAAAAGCAAAACGGTACCCATGATGCCCGCCACTCGCTCGTTCACCTGCAGCTCGTGAACCCGGAGGACATTGCCCGCTTCAAGAAGCTCGATGCCATCGGAATCGTGCAGCCATTCTGGTTCATGCAGGAAGACGGCTACTACGATGAAATCGAAGTGCCGTATTTGGGTCAGGAGCGCGCCGAGAAGGAATACCCGATGAAGAGCTTCCTCAATCAGGGCGTGCATATGGCATCCTCCAGCGATTACATCGTGACTCCTGAATTCAACCCGCTGCACGGCATTCAGCAAGGGATTACCCGCATCGCCGAGGGAGAAACCGATCCGCAGAAAATCGCCAATCCGCAAGAACGGGCCACATTGGCCGATATGATTGCCAGCTTCACCATCGACGGTGCGTATGCAAACCGTGTTGAAGACATTACCGGATCGATTGAGCCTGGCAAGAAAGCCGACCTGATCGTACTCGACAAAAACCTGTTTGCCATTCCGGCTACACAGATCAAAGACGTGAAGGTGCTGTTGACAATGGTGGAAGGAAAAGAAATCTATCAATACAAGCAAGAGAAGTAAATTATAACCTGCCAAACGGTCATCGCCGGAAGCGATGGCCTTTTTGTACGCATGAATCGGGTCTGCAAGCGATAATAGTCAAAGCCCCGTCCAAAGCGATCCTTCATGCTTGGAACGGGGCGATTGGCGATGAACGAGCCTGCGTGATGGTGCGCGGTCAGCTTTGGCGCCGCGAGCCTTCCTTTTGACAGGACATTCTTTTTATTCCTCTATTTCGACGATAACGGCACTCCCTGCTTCGTCAGCCTCTGCTCCCTTTGTCATGTTCGCAGCTTTTACTTCAATCGTGGTCGATGCAGACAAGGCAAACGGCAAAGCCGTGCTCCATACGACTTCATAGGTGCCAGGCTCCAAATCTTCCGGCAACGTCAGACTTGCCTGTTTCCAGAAGGAATTGTCTAGCTCCTCCAGCAGTACCTTATCCCCTTGCTTCAACTGGATCATGGGGCGGATTGGCTGTTGGGAATAATACATATACTCTTTCTTGTTCATGTCATACCGGGCGAGTTGCCATTCTTGTTCACCGGTTTTCTCCATCACGAGCGGATGGTCCAAATCTTCCGCTAAATTGGCTGTGATGACCTGTCCAGACGTCAGCACGTTTCCGAATTGATCCGATACCTTGATCGTAAATTCGGCTGCCTGCCCAGCGGAGAATTCGGTTTCCGTCGGCTTCAGCTCAGATGTCAGCCTATCCCCTACCTGCAGGCGATAGCCATTTTTCACCTTGACTGCCTTGGCCTGCATCACGGTCAACAGT
>JBLNEJ010000447.1:0-5822 GCA_050262535.1 Clostridia bacterium | reverse complement strand
TCGAATCAGGGAGAACAGCAGCAGGGAACCAACAATGAAAAGGGTTGTTTTTCGTTCGTCACGGGTCAGATTCATCAATACCTCGTCCTCGATTCACGGTATCCTTATCAAAAATATTGTTCTCAGGCTATTATAGCAGTTTTTGGCAAGATATAGTGTAAAATGACGAACGGATTCATGTAATGACATTTTGGACCTCTTCATAAAAAAAATGCCTCCCAAACGGCAGGCATTTGACTTTACTTTAACGGTTTTTCTTTGTACTCTTCCAGCCAGTATGAATAATAAGGATTTGTCCAAGTAGATCCATCATAGTATTCAACTTCTTTCACACAAGCAAGCACTGTTTTTATACCATGTGACTTATCAAGTTCCCAACCAGACCCTTTTCCAAAAGTCGATTTTGATACCATGTTCACATTTTCAGCAGTACCAACAAATTCGTAGGAAGAATTACCAAATCGTCGTTCAATTTTTATTGGCAATTTATTAGCGTCAAACCCCAACATGGACACCTGCATATTCTTTACTACTTTGTTGGAATTATTTTGAACAATTACTTGTATCATATCTGGATATAATGCTTTATACTCCGTATCTTGGACGATAACACCAGCCTGTTGAACAACCACCTCCTGCTGAAGCTTTGTCTCCTCCATTTTCGCTTTTCTTTCAACAGCCAGTTTCTCTTCATTTTGCTTCTCATATACGGTTTTCTTTGAAGTCAGATCTGGATCATTCGGAATCATTGTCAACGCTTCCGATAAAAGTGAGATTGCTTCCGGATATTTTTTCTGTGAAGCAACCAGATCGACATCTTTCATTATTTGAGCTTTGTATTCACCAATACTATTTTCAGTCAGTTCCACCGCTTTTTGATAATTGCGATCTTCTTTTATCACTTTCTTTAATTCTGCAAGTGCTTCTTTGACTTGATTATTTTTCAAAAATTCTTGTCCAGCTTTAAAAGCCGTTCTTGAATCATTGATTTTGTTAACTTCGCTTTTAGCTGAGTTTACTTCTGATCGAAGCAAATTCGTTTTTTCGATCGTTTCAAGCTCAATCAGGATCGATTCATATGCGAGCTCCTCTGCAAGGTACTTGCTTTTTATTGTTTCAATTTCCTGCTTGAGTAATGTTTCTACCTCTTTTTCTTTTTCTGAATTCCCTCTAATTTCTTGTAAGTATATCTGTGTAGCGCTAGTATACTCATTCCCTTGTATTTTACTGATGAATTTTTGGGCAGAACTACCATTCCATAGCAGAAGAACACCTAGTACGGAAACGGCGACAACGCTGCCAGCTATGATAATCAATTTATTTTTATTATTCAGTTTTCCACCGGTGTGGCCAGCATCGATTTTGGTACCGCATTTACTGCAAAACTTACTGTCATCAGTCAAACCAGCTCCACATTTTTTACAATTCATTTCATCGTTTCCCCTTATCAGTATTTGGAAGCTACCACCATCATCTTGTACCTTTCCTATTTATCCCGATAGTACCATTTACCCATTTGATTGGAAACATTTTCTTTTATTGTAAAAGATCCAAATCAAAATCACACTTGAAAAAGAGCACATGGTCACCCCCTCTTCCCTCTCTATTTTTCCAACTATTTGTACAATTTGACAGTCTATGTATACATATATGGACACTCATCATCTGGAGACGCTTTCCACCAGCCACATGCTCGATTGGCATACTCCTTGCGTAAATAACGAATGAAAGCGATAACAATCCCGCAAAGGAGTGACACGTTTCACGATGAAGACGCATCTTTCTCGTTTCACCGCTTTCCTGCTGCTGGTCAGTCTGATGGTAACCGGCTGCTATGGCGAAAGCAAACCGTCAAGCAATCAGACGACCAGCCCAACGGCTCCGGCCCAGCAGCCAGCCGCAACTCCACAGCCGGAACCAACCGCGGCAGCCAGTCCGCAGGTACTGAATGTACCGGCTGGCAATGAGATCCCCAACATGAATTCGACCGGAGTCATTGATACGTTGTCCAATCTGGTGATGAACAACGTGTTTGAAGGTCTGTACCGACTTGATCCAAACAACAAGCCTGTTCCGGGGATGGCCGAAAGCTATGATGTCAGCGCGGATGGCAAAACGTATACGTTCCACCTGCGCAAAGACGAGGTATGGAGCAACGGAAAGCCTGTCACCGCCAAGGACTTTGAATACGCCTGGCGCAAAGCGCTGCATCCTGACACCATCTCCCCTTACGCCTACATGATGGTCGATATCAAAAACGCGGCCGCCATTCAGGACGACAAAAACCCGCTGTTCGGCAAAGTGGATCAGTTGGGGGCAAAGGCGACCGATGACCAGACCTTTGTGGTTGAGTTGGAAAATGCAGTGCCGTACTTCCTCGGCTTGACCGCATTCCCGACGTTTTTCCCGCAAAGCGAAGAGTTTGTCAAAGAGCAGGGTGAAAAATACGCGCTGGAAGCGGAAACCCTGCTCTACAACGGGCCGTTTGTGCTTGAATCGTGGAAGCATGAGGAAGGCTGGGTGTACAAGAAGAACCCGAAATATTGGGACCAAGCGTCCGTCAAGCTTGAGCAGGTAAATGCCAAGGTGGTAAAGGACGTTTCCACCCGCGTCAATCTGTATGAAGCAGGCGAAATCGATCTGGCTGAGATTACATCCGATTTTGTCGATCAGTTCAAGGACACCCCTGGCTACAGCACGTACCAGAAGCCGGAGGTATTCTGGATCCGAATGAACCAGAGCAACAAATTCCTCGCAAACGTCAACATCCGCAAAGCGTTCAACATGGGCTGGGACAAGGATTCGCTGGCAAAAGTTATCTTGAACGACGGCTCGACCGCCGCCGATTACATGGTTCCGAAAAACTTCGTCAACGGTCCGGACGGACAAGATTTCCGAGCCAAATATGCAGGGTTCAGCCCGTTTGACGCTGCCAAAGCACAGGAGCACTGGAAAAAAGGGCTTGCCGAGCTGAAAACAGACAAGATTTCGCTGGAATTCCTCAGCTATGACGGTGAATCGAACAAAAAGATTGCCGAATACATCAAAAATCAGCTGGAAAAAAATCTCCCCGGCCTGACCATTACGATCAACATGCAGCCAAACAAGCAGAAGCTTGCGCTTGAGAAGAAACTTTCCTACGAGTTGGACTTCTCCGGATGGAGCCCGGACTACCAGGACCCTGTCGCTTTTGTCGAGCTGTATGATACAAAAGGGCCTTACAATTGGCAAAAGTACTCCAATCCGAAGTACGACGAGCTCGTCCGGAAAGCCAAAACCGTTTTCACCGACTTGAACGCCCGCTGGGCCGACCTGCAGGAAGCCGAGCGCATCCTGATCGAGGAGGACGCGGCGATTTCCCCGATGTACCAAAAAGGCGTGGCCTTACTGACCAAGCCTTATGTCAAAGGGTATGTCGTCCATCCATTCGCCGCCGTAGCCAGCTACAAGTGGGTTACGATTGAAGGCAAGCAATAGCGAGTGTCATAAGAAACACCGAACCGCCCACGATCAGCAACGGTCGGGTAAAGCGGAAACGAAAGGGAGCGACGAAACCAACGTCGCTCTCTTTTTCTTGTTCCTCCACATATTCCCCCAGCTTGCTCGTCCGGTAGTAAAATAGCTTCAAGCTGTAAATAATGCCGTTAAACATGCCCCCCTCGAGTACGAAGCAGGCGCCACCTACCATCAACATCAGCAATGATCCAAGCGCGATATAATCGACAAAAGAAAATCCGCTCCCGCCTCGCATCAGCTGATCCCCAGCATTCTTCGATAGTGCTCCTGCTCCGCCCCTGTACAAGCCACCCAATGACCTCGGCCGATCTCGGTAAAGACCCGCTCCTCCTGCTCAGCCGCATACGCCTGATCATCAAACCGAATCCGCTGGCGCGTCCGTTCCGTCAGCGGGTCAGGCAGCGGGATAGCTGACAACAACGCGCGGGTATACGGATGGAGCGGATTCGTATAAAGCTCGTGGCTCTCTGCCAGCTCCACCAAACGCCCGCGATACATGACACCGATGCGGTCACTGATATATTTCACCATCGACAGATCGTGGGCAATGAACAGGTAGGTTAGCCCCTTTTCTCGCTGCAGCCGTTTCAGCAAATTGACGATCTGCGCCTGGATCGATACATCCAGCGCCGAAATCGGCTCGTCCGCAATTATAAACTCCGGCTGAACCGCCAGCGCTCGGGCAATCCCGATCCGCTGCCGCTGTCCGCCGCTGAACTCGTGCGGGTAACGGTTGGCGTGATCGGGATGCAGCCCCACTGTTTCCAGCAGCTCCTGTACCTGCTCCAGCCGCGTCCGCCCATCGCTGATCCCGTGGATATCAAGCCCCTCCGCAACGATGTCCGCGACAGTCATCCGCGGATTCAAGGAGGAGTACGGGTCCTGAAAAATCATCTGGATGCTCCGGTTGAACGCTTGCAGCTGGCGATGCGACTTTTTGCCGTACACATTTTCACCCTTGTACAAAATGTGCCCTTCTGTCGCTTCATGCAGGCGGATGATGGTTCTGCCTGTCGTCGATTTTCCGCAACCAGATTCACCGACCAGCCCCAATACCTCGCCTTTGTAAATATCCAGATTGATTCCGTCGACCGCCCTGACCAGCTGATTGCGTCCGGTCTGGAAATATTGCTTCAAGCCCTTGATTTCCAACAGCTTTTCTTTTCGCTGATGCTTGCGCAGGTCGGAAACCGTCGCGACGCTTTGCCGATTCACGGTTGACCCGACCGCGAGCTCCTTTGGTGCATATTCATGAAGCAGCCATGTTGCCGCATAATGGGTATCTGAAATCGGAAACAACGGCGGCTCCAGCTCAAAATCGATCGCCATTGCCTCCGGATTGCGCGGCGCAAACGGATCTCCCTTCGGCGGATGCAACAGATTGGGCGGGGTACCCGGGATCGCCGCCAGCTCCTCGCTCGTCGTCTCCAGACTGGGCATCGAGCGCAGCAAGCCGCGTGTATAAGGATGGTGCGGCTGATAAAAAATCTCATCCGTCGTTCCGATTTCCACGATTTTGCCTGCGTACATGACAGCGACGCGATCAGCCATTCGGGCCACGACGCCAAGATCATGGGTAATGAAAATGATCGACAGTCCTATTGATTGCTGCAGTTCCTTCAACAGCTCCAGAATCTGCGCCTGAATCGTCACATCGAGCGCCGTTGTTGGCTCATCCGCAATGATGATCTGCGGATTGGCAGCCAGCGCCATGGCGATGACAATTCGCTGGCGCATCCCCCCGGAAAACTGGTGTGGATACTGCTTCAGCCTGAGTTGCGGTTCGGTAATGCCTACTTTCTCCAACAGCTCTGCCGCTTTGTGGGTTGCTTGTGCGATTGATAACCTTTGGTGCTTGCGGATGCCCTCTGTCAGCTGCTTGCCGATGGTCATCGTCGGATTCAGCGAGGTCATCGGGTCCTGAAAAATCATCGCAATCTGGGCACCCCGTATTTGCTGCATCTGACGCTCGCTTGCCTGTGTCAAATCCTTTCCCGCAAACAAGATTTCCCCTTGCTTGATCCTGCCGGATGCTTTCGGCAGCAGGCGCATCAGGCTTTTGGAGGTGACGGACTTGCCGGACCCAGACTCGCCGACGATGGCAAGCGCCTCTCCCTTTTTCAACGAAAAGGATACCCCGCGTACAGCTTGCACCTCACCTGCATATGTATCAAATGAAACGTGCAGATCGTTCACTTGCAAAATCGTGTCCACATTTGCTCCCCCTATCGACGCAGTTTCGGATCGAGCGCATCGCGCAGTCCATCGCCCAGCAGATTAAAGCTGATCATGATCAGGCTGATCAC
>JBLNEJ010000446.1:0-7099 GCA_050262535.1 Clostridia bacterium | reverse complement strand
CGTCGAGGAAACGATCGAAAAATTTGCGCTAGCGACACAGATGGGCTTTGCCAATATCAACATGGATTTGATTATCGGTTTGCCCAATGAAGGGATGGCGGAATGGCAGCACAGCCTGGAGGAAACGGCAAAGCTGATGCCCGCCTCCTTGACCATTCATACGCTGTCGTTCAAGCGCGCATCGGAAATGACGCAGAACAAGGAGCGCTACAGGGTGGCTGATCGCGACGAGATTCGAGCCATGATGCAGCTCGGTACGGAATGGACGAAAGCGAACGGATACGAGCCGTACTATTTGTACCGTCAAAAGAACATTCTCGGTAATCTGGAAAATGTCGGCTATTCTCTGCCTGCGCAAGAAAGCATCTATAACATCATGATCATGGAAGAGGTTCAAACGATTCTTGGCCTCGGCTGCGGAGCGGTTTCCAAACTGATGCGTCCCGGCAGCGGGCAGCTGACCCGATTCCCCAATCCGAAGGACCCCAAAACGTATAACGAAACGTATCGGGAGCTAGTCGATTCGAAAATGAAAGCATTGGATGAACTCTATCAATTCGTCTAACGTGACCGAAATCGTATGGAAGCCGACCAGTGGATGTCGGCTTTTCGGTGTTTTCTCATAATAAAAAAAGCTTTATAATTAAAAAAGTTGTCACTCACTTAATGTGAGCACATTTCTTTTTGTGGTAGAATGGGGAACGAACAAAACGAAAAGGAGAAACCAAGATGAAACGGGAATCCTTAGTTGAACAAGCGTTCTTTCTCTCGTGGGCGGTGTCGGTCATTGCCACGCTCGGCAGCCTGTACTTCTCGGAAGTGTTGCAATACATTCCTTGCGAGCTCTGCTGGTTCCAGCGCATACTGATGTATCCGATCGCCATTTTGCTCGGAATGGCCTACATCCGCAAAGATTACAAGATGTCGCTGTATGGCATGGTGCTGGCTGTCATCGGCGGGAGTATCTCTATCTATCACTATCTGGTTCAAAAGGTTCCAGCCATGCAGGAATTGGGGAAATCGTGCGGAATCATCCCGTGTAACACGGACTACATCAACTGGCTCGGTTTTATTACGATTCCGTTTCTGGCTCTCATTGCATTCGTGTTGATTGCAGTACTGAACTTCTACATCTGGAAACAAGTAAGGGGGAAATAAGGATGAAAAAGCTGCTCATTTTTTTAGGCGTCGTGCTCGTCTTGTTTATCGGGGGAATGGTTTATTCGGATATGTCCAGCAAAGAGGCGGCGGCAGGCAATCCCTACGGCAAGGAGAAGCTGAACCCGGCGACGCTTGCGCAATTGAACGATCCACTGTATGACAATCAGATTTTGCCGGAGCAGTTAAAAGAAAAGATTGCGAACAAAGAGGATTTGTATGTGTATTTCTACAGCCCGGTTTGCGAGCATTGCCAACGGACAACCCCGGTGCTGGTGCCAATGTCCAAGGAGCTTGGCATCGATATGAAAAAGCATAACGTGCTGGAGTTTGCGGAAAGTTGGGATGAGTACAAAATCACGGGTACGCCGACGTTGATTCACTTTAAAGGCGGTCAAGAGGTTGGCCGGATTGAAGGCGAAAACAGCAACGATGATTTTAAAAACTGGTTCACGGAAACAGCGAAAAAATAGGCGAGGCTTCGTAGAGGCGCGGCTTGACGATGCCGTATGTTTTTGATATGATTCGGGAATACTTACTATTGATCTGATGACGGGACCAAGTAGCCTTGAGACGGATAGCTAGAGAGAAAGTGCCGTGGCTGAAAGCACTTTTCTATGACGACGAGGTGAATGACTTCCCTGAGGACTGACGGTGAACCGCAAGCAACACCAGTAACCGGACAGCGTACAATCGGCGTTAACGATTTTTGAGTGGGATATTTTTATCCAATAAGGGTGGTACCACGGGAGCGAACATCTCTCGTCCCTGATATGGCGTGATTTTGCCGTATCAGGGGCGGGAGTTTTTTATTTCTTAGGAGGAAAACGCATATGGCCAAAATTAAAATTCCGCGTGGAACGCAAGATGTCATGCCTGGTCAGGTAGAGCTGTGGCACTATATTGAAGCCAAAGCCCGCGATTTGTGCCGCCGCTACAATTACGGCGAAATTCGCACACCGATCTTTGAGAGCACCGATCTGTTCCTGCGCGGTGTCGGAGAAACGACCGATGTCGTGCAAAAAGAGGTTTATTCTCTTGCTTGGATCAAAGACAAAAACACGAAAGAGCTTACAATGGGCGAGACACAGCAGGACGGCTTGACGCTGCGCCCGGAAAATACCGCAGGGGTTGTGCGCTCCTATGTGGAGAACAAAATGTACGGTGCTGCCAATCAGCCGACTAAATGGTATTACATCGGACCGATGTTCCGCCATGAGCGTCCGCAAGCAGGCCGTTTCCGCCAGTTTACACAATTCGGCGTGGAAGCGATTGGGTCTTCTGATCCAGCCATCGATGCAGAAGTGATTTCCGTTGCAATCCGCTTGTACGAAGAGCTGGGCATCAAAGGCTTGTCGGTCGAGCTAAACAGTGTCGGTACGCTCGAAGACCGTGCGCGTCATCGAACACACCTGATGGCATTTCTGGAAAACGTACGCGGCGAGCTGTGCGCAGACTGTCAGGAGCGAATGGACAAAAACCCGCTTCGTGTGCTTGATTGCAAAGTGGAAAAGGACCGCATTCTCACCAAAGATGCTCCTTCCATTCTCGATCACCTGAGCGAGGAGTCGCAGGCGCATTTCACAGCAGTGCAGGAGTACCTGACGGCAATCGGCATTCCGTTCACGATCAATCCGCGCATGGTGCGTGGTCTCGACTACTACACGCAAACCGCTTTTGAAATCAAGATGGCGGAGATCGGAGCGGTGGAAACGTTGTGCGGCGGTGGACGCTATAACGGACTGGTTGCCGAGCTGGGTGGCGAAGATATGCCGGGGATCGGCTTTGCGCTCAGTATTGAGCGGCTGATTCTCGCGCTGGAGAAGCAGGGGATTACGCTGCCGGTGGAAACCGGAACCGACTGCTTCCTGGTTGTGCAGACCGATGCTGCCAAAGCGACCGCCTTCAAGCTTGTGGATGAGATGCGCCAGGCAGGCATTATCGCGGAAATGGATTATCTCGGCCGTAAAATGAAGGCGCAATTGAAGGCAGCAGATCGACTGCAGGCCAAATTTACCGCGATCATTGGGGAGTCGGAGCTGGCGAACGGGACGGTTGTCTTAAAAGAGATGGCAACCGGGGAACAGCGTGAGATTGCTATCGGCGAACTCGTTTCGGCATTACAAAAATAACAATAGATAGAACAGTGGAGGGTTTAACAATGGCAAGCATTTATCGCACCCTGTTTTGCGGGGACGTGAGCAAGGCACAAATTGGACAGGAAGTTGTCCTCAACGGATGGGTTCAAAAACGACGCGACCTCGGTGGAGTTATTTTCGTCGATCTGCGCGACCGTAGCGGCATCGTGCAAGTCGTATTCAACCCAGAGCACGACAAGGCAGCATGGGAAAAAGCAGACCGTGTTCGCAGTGAATACGTTTTGTCCGTTACAGGAACCGTTGTCGCACGTGCGGATGAAGCGATTAACCCTAAGCTGAAAACAGGTGAAATCGAGGTTCATATCAACGACATCACGATCATGAACGATGCAAAAACACCTCCGTTCCTGTTGGAAGATGACATCGAGGTTGATGAGCAGGTTCGCCTGAAATACCGTTATCTGGATTTGCGCCGTCCGGAAATGCAAAAAACGTTTTGGCTGCGCAGCAAAGCTTCGAAAGCGTTCCGTGACTTCCTTGACGAACATGGCTTCCTTGAAGTGGAAACACCAATTTTGGGTAACAGCACCCCGGAAGGTGCGCGCGATTATCTCGTTCCCTCCCGCGTTCATCCAGGTGAATTCTATGCGTTGCCACAATCGCCACAGCTCTTCAAACAGCTGTTGATGGTATCTGGTTTCGAGCGTTACTATCAAATCGCACGTTGCTTCCGTGACGAGGACTTGCGTGCTGACCGTCAGCCAGAGTTTACGCAAGTGGATATTGAGACTTCCTTCTTGCCGATGGAAGAGCTGTTGCCAATGATGGAGCAAATGGTTGCACAAGTATTCAAGAAAACGGTTGGGGTAGACATTCCAACTCCATTCCCTCGCCTGACATATGCAGAAGCAATGGATCGCTACGGTTCCGACAAACCGGATGTACGCTTTGGCATGGAGCTGACCAGCATTTCCGATTTGGTTGAGAACTGCCAGTTCAAAGTATTCGCAAGCGTCGTTGCAGGCGGCGGTCAAGTAAAAGGGATCAACGCAAAAGGCTGCGGCCATTATTCCCGAAAAGAAGCAGACGATCTGACCAAGTTCGTGAACCGTTACGGTGCAAAAGGTTTGGCTTGGATGGGCTTCAAAGATGGCGAAATCAAAGGGCCAATCTCCAAGTTCTTTAGCGAAGCCGAAATCGATGCAATCAAACAACGCATGGGTGCTGAAGAAGGCGACTTGCTCTTGTTCGTAGCGGATAAACCAAAAGTGGTAGCAGACGCACTCGGTGCACTTCGCTCAAAGTTCGGTGCTGAGCTTGGTTTGATCAACAACGACGAGTTCGCATTCCTGTGGGTTGTAGACTTCCCATTGGTAGAGTGGGATGAAGAAGCAGGCCGTTATGTTGCCTTGCACCATCCGTTCACCCGTCCAAAAGACGAAGACCTGCATCTGTTCGATACGAACCCAGGTGCAATGCGTGCCCAAGCATACGACATGGTGTTGAACGGCTACGAATTGGGCGGCGGTTCGATGCGAATCTACAAACGTGACGTCCAAGAAAAAATGTTCCAAGCACTTGGCCATACACCGGAAGCAGCGCGTGAAAAATTCGGCTTCCTGCTTGATGCATTCGATTATGGTACGCCTCCGCACGGCGGGATGGCACTTGGTTTGGATCGCTTGATCATGCTTCTGGCTGGACGTACGAACCTGCGTGAAGTTATCGCATTCCCGAAAACAGCGAGCGCAAGCGATCTGATGCTGAACGCTCCAAGTGAAGTGGATGCAGAACAGCTCAAGCAAGTTCACATTGCCACAACCGCTGTGAAGGAAGAGGTCGAAGCATAGTCGTTTTTCGTTAACTTGCATGCCTGCTTTTTCATGTGATACCATAACATCAAACCGATAAAGCCCTGAGATGTACGTGCCTACCGATTGTTTTGAGCCACAAATGTTTACTCGGGAGTTTTGGGTCCGGCCGATGAAGACATGCCTCGTCAGAGTGGAAGTCTGAGAGCGGCCGGCCAAACACCCACCTGCTAGCTGCAGGTTCAAAACTGAGGTATTCCACGGCATAATGGGGCTTTTTTACGCCGTTTACCAATCCTACTTTTCCGATTGAATATAAAGTGAAAGGTTGTTTTTTGTATGCTGCATCAATTTTCCCGCTGTGAATTAGCCATGGGTCCCGAAGGCTTGGAGAAAATGAAGAACAGTACAGTGGCCGTACTCGGGATCGGCGGGGTCGGCTCTTTCACCGTTGAAGCGCTTGCCCGGACCGGTATTGGCAAGCTGATTCTGATCGATAAGGACGTTGTGGATATTACCAACATCAATCGTCAGATTCACGCCAATTTGCATACGATTGGACAGCAGAAAGCCGAATTGATGAAAGAGCGCGTTGCGACGATCAATCCGGAATGTGAAGTGGTCACGATGCAAATGTTTTATGATGAATCAACTGCACCGCAGCTGTTCGCGCACAAGATTGACTACATCGTCGATGCGATGGATACCGTTTCCGCGAAGCTCCATGTGATCGTCGAAGCGAAGCAGCGCAAGATTCCGATTATCTCCAGCATGGGCGCGGCCAACAAAATGGACCCGACTCGTTTTGAGGTAGCGGATATTTCCCAAACGAGCTATGACCCGATCGCCAAGGTGCTTCGCCGCGAACTGAAAAAGCATCGGATTTACAAAGGGGTAAAAGTGGTGTACTCCAAAGAAATCCCTGTTACCATTCGTACCGAGGTCCGCGACCAGATCGTATCCAATCCGGATTCGCCGATTCGCAAGGTTCGCCAGCCCCCGGCAAGCAACGCATTCGTTCCTTCTGTGGCCGGTTTGATTTTGGCGAGCGTGGTCGTACGCGATTTGATCGACTGGCAACCGGTGAAAGGGTGAGGCGGGATGGACCTGTTTTCGTTTGCCTATGAAGAAAAGGACACGGGGAAGATGAAGCCTCTGGCGGCGCGAATGCGACCGAAAAGTGTGGACGAGTTGATCGGACAGCAGCATATTATCGCACCCGGCAAGCTGCTGCGCCGAGCAATCGAGGCCGATCATCTGTCGTCCCTGATTTTTTACGGTCCACCCGGGACAGGCAAAACAACGATGGCAAAGGTGATCGCCAATTCGACCAAGTCGCATTTTGTTGAATTGAATGCGGTAACGGCTGGGGTGGCAGACATTCGCAAGGTCGTGGAGGAAGCGCGTGACCGGCTGATCATGTCGTCCCAGCGCACAACGCTGTTTGTCGACGAGATCCATCGCTTTAACAAATCGCAGCAGGACGCATTGCTTCCGTTCGTGGAGGAAGGTACCATTATTTTAATTGGCGCGACGACGGAAAATCCGTTTTTTGAAGTAAATGCCGCCCTTTTGTCACGCTCGCAAATTTTTTCGTTGCACTCGCTTACAGAGGAAGAGCTCGGTGAAGTGATGCACAGGGCGCTGACTGATTTCGAAAACGGATTGGGTGAACTGGATGTCAAGGTTACCCCCGAAGCGAGGGAGCATTTGATTCGCTATGCCGAAGGGGATGCGCGGCGCTTACTCAATGCGCTGGAAATTGCCGCGACAACCACGCCGCTTTCAGCGGATGGAAGCATCGTCGTGACGCTCGATGTTGCGGTGGAGTCGATTCAGCGGCGCGCGGTTCGTTATGATAAGAATGGAGACAATCATTACGACACGATCTCCGCATTTATCAAATCGATTCGCGGATCTGACCCGGATGCCGCCTTGTATTGGCTGGCCCGGATGATCGACGCTGGTGAGGATCATCGATTCATCGCACGCCGGTTGGTGATTTCCGCCTCTGAGGATATCGGAAATGCC
>JBLNEJ010000445.1:0-9101 GCA_050262535.1 Clostridia bacterium | reverse complement strand
CCAGTGCAGTGACAACCGGAATCACGCGATCCAGCTCCTCTTCCAGACTAACCGGAGCATGTCCGGGCCGAGTTGATTCGCCTCCGACATCGATGATATCCGCCCCTTCCGCAACCATCGCCTTTGCGTGCTCCAACGCCCGTTCGACACTATTGTACTGGCCGCCATCGGAAAAAGAGTCCGGCGTCGCGTTGAGAATCCCCATAATCAACGTGCGTTGCCCCAGCGGCAAATGATGGTCACCACAGACAAGCTCCGTTCTTCTGTTCTGCACCTCATGCTGGTACAAAAGCTCTTCGATCTCCGCTCCCAGCCGCTTTAACCCAAAGGGTTGTCCACGCAGTTTGCGCAGCACGTCCCTCATTTGTCGGCGGGTGGCAACGAGCAGGACGCTCGATTCGGCGATATCCAGCATCGAGACCTTCATATGAACAGAAGCGTCCCCTCCCCGCGCAAGCATTTCCTGCTTAAGGATATTGGCCGCCTTCAACGATACGTTCTCGACGTGTATGAGCAACGTTTCCCCCTTTGGCGCCATCAGCTTGATTCCGCCGGGGTCTGACCCGATTTTATTCATTTCAGCCACGATCTGCTCCTGCGTCGTGGCGTGAATTCGATAAGGATTATGCTTCATGGTTTCGTACCCCTTACTGATAATGTCGCTAGCATACCACAAATAACCACCCGATTCTAGCGATCAGGCCGCTTTGAAACGGCTGGGCGAAGCACAAAAAGCCCGGCCATGGGCAGGGCTTTTGGCAACGATTTTCCATTACAGGTTTAGTGCCGATTCCGCTTCCTCCGCCTGCTTCCGCTTGCGATAAATAAAGCGTGAAATGGAGATGCTGATTTCATACAGCGTTAACAGCGGCACGATGACGAGGACATCCGATACGAAATCGGGAGGGGTAATCGTGATGGCAACCAGCACCAGCACGAAGTATGCAGGCTTGCGCAGCTTGGCAAGACGGTGCGGATTGACGATTCCCAGCTGGCTCAAAAAGAGCACAATCACCGGCAATTCAAACAGCAGACCGAAGGGAAGGCACAAATTGATCATGAAGGTGAAATAGTCATTGGCCGTGATCACCAGGTCAAACTGTCCGTTCGACAGGCCGAGCACGAAGCTGTATGTCATCGGGAACAGTACGTAGTAGGCAAAGCCAAGCCCGACAATAAACAGGAAGAACAGCGCCGGAATGTACATCAACGTGACGCTGCGCTCCCGCTCTGTAAGCGCCGGCTCAACGAATTTCCACACCTGGTAGGCAGCGATGGGGATGGTAAACGCTACCGCCCCCACTGCCGCAAGCTTCATATAGATGGACAAAATGTCAGTCGGCCCCAGGATTGCCAGCCTTTCATTGGATTGCCCTGCTAGAAAATGATAAATGTGATCAACGAACAGGAAACATAAAATCAGGCTGATGATGAAGGAAGATGCAATGGTGATCAGTCGCTTGCGCAGATCAGACAGGTGATCCAGCACATTCGTCGGCTGCTGCTGTTTCATCATTGTTACACACGCTTGCCCATTTCACTTGCCGTTTGCGGCAGGGCAGACGTTGTCTCCTTTTGATCTTGCTCATGATCATCCTTGGTCAAATCCTTCGCCGCTGACTTGAATTCGGTCAGCGTCCGGCCAAAGGCACGTCCGATCTCCGGCAGCTTGCTTGGGCCAAAAATAACCAGTGCAATGATCAGAATCAAAATTAAACCGGGAATGCCGATACTTGATAGCATGGTTGATTCACTTCCTTCGTCTCATTAAAAGCCTGTAATGGCCACGACACCCGGCAGAGCCGTTGCGTTACCGCCTTTTGGCCAGTGGCTGGTAGGCGCATCGTACGATTTCAGATTCTCGCCTGGATGCTGTACAGACAGGAACAATGTGGTTTCATCCGGAGTGAACCATGGTCCAGTCATTTCCGCTCCTACCGGGGCTGAAGCGAATTGAATGGCCTCACCCTTGCTTTCGCCGGAGGTGGGGATAAAGAACACGCCGTTATTGCCAAACGTTTTGTAAATGCCGCTATTCATCGAAGACGACGAGATGTCGGTTACGACCCACAGGTTGCCTGCACTGTCAAACGCCATGTTGTCCGGTGCAGCAAATCCGCTTTGCGGACCACCGGTCGCAAAAATTTCAAACGTAAACTCGGTAGCCGCATGATTGTTGTCCTTTTCAAACATACGTACAATTTGACCATAGAAATTGCCGTGTTTGGAGTTGTTGGTCAGAGCAACGAAGATCGAGCCATCGATAGGATGCACTTCCACATCCTCCGGTCGGTCCATCGGAGTCGCTCCCGCTGCTTTCGCGGCTTCACGGCAGTTCACCAGTACGTCAGCCTGCGATGAGAACAACGGTTTTTTGTCACCATTGACCGCCTTTTGCAGGGATTCATTGCTTGCCAGATCAAGCGCGATCCACTTGCCCTTGCCGAAGTTGGCTGCGTACAGTGTTCCTTCCTCCAGCAGTTTGGAGTTCGCTTTTCCTGCTGCCGGATCGTATTTGCCTTTCGATACGTATTTATACACGTATTGATCATTGGCATCATCGCCCATGTACACAACGAGCTGTCCGGTCGTTGCAATGACCATCGCGGTGTTCTCATGGGAAAAGCGGCCCAATGCGGTATGCTTTTTCGGTGTCGATTTCGGATCGAATGGGTCAACCTCGACAACCCAGCCATAGTGTGTACTGTCCGGCAGCTTGCATTCCTCGACGACTGATTGGAAATTCTCTTCACAAGAGAGGATTGTATTCCACAACGTCACCCCGCCGGAGCAGTTCGCGAACGTCCCGATTACTTCTTTGGCACCGTTCATCGCGTCCGAGCCTGCTGCCGGACCCGTCAGCTTGTGTTTGGTCAAGCCGCTTACACGACGTCCGTATTTGGAGTCATTGACCAGTTTCCAGCGACCGTTTTCCTTTTTGATCTCGGTTACGGAGCCGCCCAGTGCATACAGATATTTTTTAATTTGCTCAGCAGTACGCTGGTTGTTGGCGGGGTCGGCATTGAGCCCGTCATAACCGGTCACGTAATATTCCAGCTCCCCCAAATATTCATGGTTGGTCCACATCAAACCGTGGTCAGCCTTGCCATTGATCGGAAGGAAGCAGTTAAAGTCGGCATTGAAACCGAACGTATCGCCTTCCGCGTTGATTTTGTCCCCATACACGGCAATTACATCGTATTGATAGCCTTCAGGCAGCAAAAGATCATCCTTGGATGAAGGTTCAATGGCCTTGAATTTGGCGTTAAATTTCTTTTTCCCCTCTTTCAGCCCAAACAGATGGTCAGCCGTTTTGCCGGAAATCGTTTCGCCCTTGGCTAAAACAGGAAGGCCGGTTGCCAGTGAAGCCAATGCTGCGGTACCTGCCCCGAGGTATGTAAGAAACTGTCGACGATTCACTTCCATTGGATAATCGCTCCTCTACCATATCATTCATTGCTTATGTCCTTTCTCCAGTGTACAAAACGGATGTCTAGGGCGCGTTAAAGCAACTTAAAGGAAATGTAAAGGTTCCGTATGGCGAGAAACGAAAAAAGAGGCTTCCACCCGATGGGTAGAAACCTCTTGGTATTTTCGGATATCAGCTTGGCACCTTTTCTTTTGCATAATACGTCAGAAAGTTGGCCAGCAATTGTTTGCCGTACTCTGTAATAATTGACTCCGGATGAAATTGCACACCTTCAACGGCATAGTCCCGGTGGCGCACCGCCATGATTTCGCCCTCTGCCGTTCGGGCCGTTACCTCCAGCTCTGCCGGAATCTCGCTGTCTTCAATGATAAGGGAGTGGTATCGTGCTACAGTGAACGGTGAAGGAATGTCGCGGAAAATGGTTTTTTGATCATGGAAAACCGCTGACGTCTTTCAATGCATCAAGCGCTCGGCACGCACCACCTTGCCCCCGAAAACCTGACCAATTGACTGATGCCCCAGGCAGACGCCCAGAACAGGGACTTTTCCGGCAAAATGCCGAATCGCTTCCAAGCTGATCCCAGCCTCATTCGGCGTGCATGGCCCCGGTGAAATCATCAGGTAATCCGGATTCAGACGTTCGATTTCTGCAATCGTGATCTTGTCATTGCGAAAAACCCTCAGTTCCTCGCCAAGCTCACCGACAAACTGAACCAGGTTGTACGTAAACGAATCGTAATTGTCAATCATTACAATCATTCTCAGCTCTCCTTTTCTCTACTGGTCTCGGCTCTACTCGCTCATTATATCACGGTTATTCATCAAATTGATACAGCGGTGTGGAGAGGTAACGCTCACCATTGCTAGGGATTACCGCGACTACGGATTTTCCTTTGCCCAGACGTTTGGCTACCTGCAGGGCTGCATGAATCGCTGCACCGGAGGAAATCCCGACCAGAACCCCTTCCTCACGAGCAACACGGCGAGCCACTTCAAATGCTTCCTCATTTTCCACACGGATGATCTCATCATATATTTCCGTATCCAACGTCTCCGGTACGAATCCTGCTCCGATTCCCTGGATTTTGTGCGGGCCTGGCTTTCCGCCTGACAGTACAGGGGAAGCCGCTGGCTCAACTGCGATGATTTGCACTTGTGGATACGCTTCTTTTAACACCTGACCAGTCCCTGTAATCGTCCCGCCAGTACCGACCCCGGAAATAAAAGCATCGATGCCGCCAATCTCCTTCGCTTGCTCAACCAGCTCCGGTCCGGTTGTCAGACGATGCACTTCCGGGTTTGCCGGGTTTTTGAATTGCTGTGGAATGAAATAGTTATCGTTTTCACGAGCGATCTCTTCCGCTTTGCGAATCGCTCCACCCATGCCCTCTGCTCCGGGCGTCAAAATCAGCTCCGCACCGTAAGCACGCAGCAGGTTGCGGCGCTCCATGCTCATCGTGTCAGGCATGACCAGAATGGCACGGTACCCTTTCGCCGCTGCAACCATCGCCAGACCGATCCCGGTGTTGCCGCTGGTAGGCTCAATAATCGTATCTCCCGGCTTCAGCTGTCCGTCCCGTTCAGCCGCTTCAATCATGGAGAGCGCGATCCGATCCTTCACGCTGCTGCCCGGGTTGAAAAATTCCAGTTTCAAATAAATATCAGCAATATCCTCGCTTACAACCCGATTCAGTTTCACCAAAGGTGTGTAACCAATTAATTCGGTAATCGATTGAGCCACTCGCATGTTTCCCGTCCTCCTCAATACCAAGTAAAATACTAGGTTTTATTGGTATTATTATATCAGACGATACTGAAAAGCGTCAATTAGTTATTCCGGCAATGATGGTACTTTTTACATGGACTTGGCAATATGCTCGAGCGCCTCTTTATCGTAGTAATACCGCTGATTGCAGAAATGGCAATGAATTTCCGCGCCCTCTTGCTCCTCAATCATGCTTTTAATCTCTTCCTTGCCAAGAGTGATCAGCATGTTGCCCACCTTATCTTCGGAGCATGTACAGGTAAACGTAATGTCCGTCCGCTCCAAAATATTGGCATCATCCACGATCGCTTTAATGATTTCCTCCGGTGACATTCCTTCACCAATCATCCGCGACACTTGCGGCAATTCGGATATCCGCTTCTCGATCTCCTCCACGACCTCCGCAGGTGTACCCGGAAGCAACTGCAAAATAAAGCCGCCCGCTGCCAGCACCGATCGATCCTGCGGGTTCACCAGCACACCGACTCCAACGGCTGACGGGGTTTGCTCGGAAGCGACAAAGTAATACGTGAAATCCTCGCCAATCTCACCCGACACAATCGGTACGCTGCCCTGGTATGGCTCACGCAGTCCCAAATCTTTGATGACATACAAAAATCCATCTGTCCCGACAGCGCGGCGAACATCCAGCTTTCCTTTTTCATTCAGCTCAAAATGAACCTGCGGGTTCGTCACGTAGGCACGTGCCTCTCCCTTTGCATTCGCTTCTGCAACGATTTGTCCGATTGGCCCATCGCCCTTAATCTTGACGGAAAGCGAATCATCGCCTTTCAGCATCGCCCCCATCATGGAGGTGACGGTCAACGTTCGTCCCATCGCTGCTGTTGCCGTATTCCACATATCGTGGCGCTGTCTGATTTCCTCAACAATATTCGTCGTCCGCGCTGCAAACACGCGTACGTTTCCTCCAAAACCGGTTGCCCGCACCAAATAGTCACTCACGGTGCAATCCTCCTTTTCTTGATGCCAAAATCTCATATTGCTTAGTGTACCACAAAAAATCCGGTCTCACCTAAACGCAAGCACTTGCCTGTGTGTTTGTCCACATGTAAAAAACCGCACGATTCCTCATGCGGTTCCTTCCTCCCCTATCTATGACAAAAACTCTTTTAACTGGCGGGAGCCTTTCTGGTTGCGCAGCCGATCAATCGTCGTTGCCTCGATTTGGCGGATGCGCTCCCTCGTCAGGCCAAACATTTTCCCGACTTCTTCAAGCGTATAGATTTGGTCATCATACAAGCCATAGCGCATCGCAATAATTTCCTGCGCGCGCGGGTTCAATCGAGCGAGAGCCGCTAGCATCTGAGACCGCAAATCCACCTTCTCCATCCGGTCTTCAATAGATGTCTCGCCGTCCTCGACAACCTCCGCATAGCTCAACCATTCTTCTTCCCGGTGATCTTCATCAAAACAGTCATACGGCAATTCATCCAACGACTCCATTCGCATCATGATAGCAGCCTCGATCGCATCGATTTTTTCTAACGGCATATCGAGCGACTCGGCTACCTCGTAACGCTCCGGATAACGATGCAGCCGATTGGCCAACTGCAACACCCGCTTCTGATACTGTCGAATCTGTTCGTGCATATGAACCGGGATTCGAATCAATCGCCCCTTGTCACTGATGGCACGCGTGATCGCCTGTGAGATCCACCAGTGCGAATAATGATAAAGGCGCACCCCCCGATTCACATCAAACTTGTCAATCGCCGTGAATAAGCCGATTGTCCCTTCCTGAATCAAATCAAGAAACGGCATCCCCTTTTTCAGGTGGCGCAGCGCTGTGCTCACGACATAACGTAAATAAGCACGGACCAATCGCTCCCGTGCCTCAAGATCGCCTTCACGCTGATATAGAATGAGGCACTCCGTTTCTTCTTCCTTATCCATCATAGGCGTTGCCGCAACGCCTTCCAAAAACAGCAAGACAGATGGTTCCGTCTTTAATGATTTGGGGACAACAATGCCCAAAGCGGTTTCTACATTCCGCCAACGTCGTGGTGAATATTCAAAAGAGGAGTGGCTCGCGTTCATCTACAACCCTCGCTTCACTAGGAGTATAAGCTGATGCAGTTGTATAACGATTTGTTCCTATCAGCGTAATTCGACAAACAGTTCTGGATTCCTCCCTAATTTACAGAATATTAACAAGAAGCGAAAGGGATGTTTGATGGAAAGGCCCCCAATTATATGAAAACAAGACCCCGATTCGCATGATCAGAGCCTTGTTAACGGTTTTGTATAGGATTGCATGTGAGGACTCGTGGATTCCGGCGACGACAACAGCTTTGCTCTTGCCGTTATCATTGATACAAATGACAGGCCGCAAAATGTTCCGGGGCCACTTCTTGCCAGACCGGCTTTTGCTTGGAGCAAATTTCCTTCGCTACCGGACAGCGGGTACGGAACACACAGCCGCTTGGCGGATTAATCGGACTGGGCACGTCACCTTCGAGGATGATACGCTCGCGGCTCAGCTCCAAATCGGGGTCAGGCATCGGAATCGCAGACAACAACGCTTGTGTGTACGGATGCATCGGGTTATCGTAAAGCTTGTCGCTCGATGTCATTTCCACCATATTCCCCAGATACATAACGCCAATCCGGTCGCTGATGTGCTTCACCATCGCCAAATCGTGCGCAATGAACAGGTAGGTCAAATTCTGTTCCCGCTGTAATTTTTTCATCAAGTTGACGACCTGCGCCTGAACAGACACATCCAGCGCCGAGATCGGTTCGTCGGCAATCACAAATTCCGGGTTCACTGCAAGCGCACGGGCAATCCCAATCCGCTGACGTTGACCGCCGCTGAATTCATGCGGAAAACGATTGGCGTGTTCCTTCTGCAAACCGACCATGTTGAGCAGCTCATACACACGCTCCATCCGTTTGCTTCCTTTATATAACCCGTTGAGCGCCATCCCCTCGGAAATGATCTCCCCAACGTTCATCCGCGGATTCAGCGATGCGTACGGATCTTGGAAAATCATCTGGATTTTGCTGGTCAGCTTGCGCCGTTCGCTTGATGATGCCTTGTGAACATTTTGCCCGTCGAACAAAATTTCTCCTTCGGTCGGATCATACAACCCGATGATGGTTCGACCAGTCGTCGACTTTCCGCAGCCGGATTCGCCCACAAGGCCGAACGTTTCGCCTTGGTAGATGTCAAAGGATACGTCATCTGCTGCCTTCAACGTCTGCCCTTTTCCCAAGGTAAAATATTTCTTCAGGTTTTTCACCTGCAACAGCTTCTTCTTTTGCACCGGGCCATCCTCCTGCTGTTCATTTTTTACCAGTATCGACGTGAAACACAGTGTTCCTTTTCCAGCTTGTAACCGTCGAGCTTGACGATTTCAATGGCGGACTCGGAATCAGGGGAATGGATCATTTCACCGTTGCCGATGTAAATGCCGACGTGATGAACCTTGCCTTTTCCTTCTTCAAACGCAAAGAACAGCAGATCGCCTGGCAGCAAATCGTCCTTTTCGATCCTTTGGCCGGACTCCGCCTGATCCTTTGCATCTCGTGGAATCACCAGACCGACGGAACGGTGCATGTTATACGCAAACCCGGAGCAATCGTAGCCAAACGACGACATGCCCCCCCATAAATAGTGCAGATTGAGGAAACGCTTCCCGTTTGCAACAATCGCTTCTCCACGGTTGCCATCCAGCTCGATCGGACGATTTGCCTCGACAATTCGAACATCCTCACGTCGCAGCCAGCCCTCCCCGGTCGGCGTCGCCACGGTAATCCATTTATCCCCTTCCGCCACAAACGGAAGCTTGGTTAAAAAGGACAGCTCAATGGTCGGCTGTTTGTCAGCATTATACAGCATGGCATAATCTGCGACGACCATCGCCTGCTTCTGACCGTCGCGTA
>JBLNEJ010000444.1:0-4145 GCA_050262535.1 Clostridia bacterium | reverse complement strand
GGCGAAATTACATAAGTCCTTTCAGCATGCCGTCCCAGTACATGATCGGAAGCAAATCCTTCTTCATCAGGTACATGCTCATGCGCTCCTGGGACTGATCGAACGGGAAGGATTCCTGCGGTGTCTGGTTGTAATCGAATTCTGCCAGCACCAGCTTGTTGTAGCCGGTCACGAGTGGGCAGGACGTATACCCATCATATTCTGTCGTGAGCGGTTCGCCATTCATCAAAGCCAGCAGATTTTCAGCTACGGTCGGCGCTTGCTTGCGAATCGCCGCACCTGTTTTGGAGGTAGGCAAATTACTGCAGTCACCAAGTCCGAATATATTGTCAAAGCGCTTGTGCTGCAGCGTGAATTTGTCCACTTCGACCCAGCCACCAGCATCGGCAATCGGGCTTTTCTTGATAAAATCCGGTGCGCTCATCGGCGGTGTGACATGGATCATATCGTATTTCAGCACCTCTTGCTCCTGCGTATCGAGGTTCACGAATACCGCTTCCTTGGCATCCGGGCGAAGCTCAATCAGATTCCGCTTGTAGCGCGTTTCGATGTTTTTGCGCGCGATCACCTTTTCCAGTGTGTCCGCGTACTTTTTCACGGCAAAAATGCTGGCGTTGGCCGAGCAAAACGTAACGTTAGAATTGTTGCGAACACCGGACTTGCGGAAATAGTCGTCCGCCAGATACATGATCTTTTGCGGAGCGCCGCCGCATTTCACCGGCGTATTCGGCTGCGTAAAGATCGCGTTTCCGCCCTTGAACGAACGGATCGCCTCCCATGTGCTGTCCACATAGTCATAGGAATAGTTGCTGCAGACACCATTCTTGCCGATGCTCTCCTTCAGGCCCTTGATGGCACTCCAGTCGATCTGAATGCCGGCGGCGACGACCAGATAATCGTAGTTGATCTGCGTACCTTCCGCAGTCAAAAGGTAGTTGCCTTCAGGATGGAACGTTTCAACGGCTTCCTGCACCCAGTCAACCCCTTCCGGAATCACGGATGCTTGCTCACGCTCGGTCACTTCCTTCTTGGCAGCACCTCCGCCGACCAATGTCCAAAGCGGCTGGTAGTAATGCTTAGTTGCCGGATCGATGACGACAATCTGACCGTGCAGCTTCTTGGAAGCACGGGACAAACGGGCAGCGACCGAAATGCCTGCGCTGCCAGCACCGACGATGGCAACGGTGTAATGCATCTGCTTTGCCATAAAAATCCCCTTTCGTTCGTGTCTGCTCATGCTCACTTCATTTAAAACTAGTGTACTGTAACCGTTTTCTTGAACCTATAGGGGATTCCCCCTACTTTTCCCAAATGGCTTCGATAGAACTGCCGTGGAGGTGAGGAAAATGGAGAAAACGCTCGGAGCCGGTGGGACACCTGCATGGGGGTCATCCCAGGACGGCTACATTCCAAAAGTGAAACCGCGTTCAAAACATGCGGATTCGGGGGTGATTGACACGTTGAACGCAAAGCGTGTTTCGCTTTTTCCGTTCCGGCTGGGTCGGTGTCCCAAAGGCCCTCGCTTATTTCTCCATTTTCCTCTCAACGGGCTTCTCTTGCTCGCGTTAACTACTAGAAGAGAAAAAGCACAAAAAAGGACCATCGGCTTACAATGCCGATAGTCCATTATATTTTGGGCAGATATGGTGAATACGCCCGCAGCATTCGCTGGTTTTTGTCCCGCCGTGTTTTTTGTGGCGTGCACGTCCTTACTTCTCCGCAATCGCCCGGATCGAAATTCGGTTGTCATGCAGCGTGCTGCCCCAGCCCATGTCGGTGAGGCGCTCGCTGGTCAGGACGTTGATGGACTGTCCGTCAGGCGTATGCTTTGTCCACCATACCCCTTCCGCACAAGCCAGTCCCGGCGGAACATCATTGGTAATTTTTGCCCACAAGCGGAGTGAACCCCGCTCATTGTACGCCTCAATCCAGCCGTCCTGTTCGATTCCGTGGGCCGCAGCGTCGGCAGGATTCACCTGCAAGGTGGGGCGCTGTTCCTGTTCGCGCAGCTGATCGACCGCACCGAATGACGAATTGAGCGTAAAGTGGGCAGGCGGGGTCAACAGATGCAGCGTCCCTTCCTCCTGCTCCACCTCGGTGTACGTCGGAAGCGGTGGATAGCCATCGGCAGCCATTTTCTCGGAGTAAAACTCGAGCTTGCCCGACGGGGTCGGGAACCCGTTGGCAAAAGCGGCAGCCATATCGGTCAGTTCAACCGGTTTGCCCACCAGGAAGTCCTCACGCTTCTGCGGATCGTCTGTGAGCGTCGGCAGCAGCTTCATTGCCAGCTGTTCGATCGGCATTGTGAAGACGTCCTCGTCATACCCCATTCGCTGTGCCAAAGCATTGTAGAAGTCCCGGTTGCTGCGCGCTTCTCCTAGCGGCTCGATAACCGGCTCTGCTTTTTGCAAATACGTATGTCCGTAGCTTTTGAACACATCGAAATTCTCGTAGGAGGTAGTGGCCGGCAGCACGATGTCTGCGTATTTCGCCGTATCGGTCAAAAACGGATCATGCACGACGGTAAACAAGTCTTCACGCATGAGCCCTTTTCGCACCAGCTCAACATCCGGACAGGAAATCGCCGGATTGCCTCCCGACACGAACAGGCAGTTGATCGGCGGGTCCTGCACCTCCAGCAGATTGGAGCCAAAGCGCACATTGTCAAGCACTCTGGTCCCCGGCGGCAGCAGGTCAGGTCGAGCCAGTACGTCACTGTCGATCGGAAACGCGTCCGATGTGAACATGATCGCGCCGCCGCCCTGCTTGTGATAAGCACCGACCAATCCCGGCAGGCAAGCGATCGTTCGCACCGACATGCCGCCGCGACGGTTGCGGGACAAGCCGATTCCGACACGGATGAAAGGAGCCCGCGCCTCGCCATACAACCGGGCCAGTCGACGCACATCGTCTGCGGGCACGCCGGTTATCACTTCAACCCGTTCTGGCGTATAGTCCGGCAGTGTTTTTTCCAGCTCTCCGAATCCGTGCGTATACTGCTCGATGTAGTCACGGTCGATCAAATCCTCCTGCACCAGCACATGCATCATGCCGAGAGCAAGCGCCGCATCCGTTCCAGGCTTGAGCGGCACATGCCAGTCCGCCTGCTTCGCCGTCCGGTTGCGGTACGGATCGATCACGATCATCTGTGCTCCATTTTTCTTCGCCTGCTTGAAAAACGCCAGCATGTGCATGTTGCTCGACACCATGTTCATCCCCCAGACAATCAAGAGATCGGTCTGGGCTACAGATTCGGGTCGGCTGCCAACCATGCCGCCGACCGTATACATCCACCCTTCATTGGCCGCAGGGGAGCACAGATCGCCACGCCCCTGACTTGCGCCAATTTTATGAAAAAACGGAGCGTGCGCATTCATCTGAATGATCCCCATGTTGCCGCTCCCGGAAAAGCAGTAGACGGTTTCACCGCCATGCCGCCCGATCTCTTGCCGAAGCCGCTCGGCAATCGTGTCGAGCGCCTCTTCCCAGCTGATGCGGGTAAACGAGCCGCTTCCCTTCGGACCGGTGCGCTTGAGCGGATAGAGCAAACGCTCGGGGGAATGAATCAAATGCGCATATCGCAGCACCTTGGTGCATAGCGCGCCGCGCGTAATCGGATGGTCGGGGTCTCCCTTGGTTGAAACCACCTGTCCTTCTTCAACGGTAGCGATAACGGAGCAGGTATCCGGACAATCAAGTGGACAAACGGTTTTAAGCAGCTTCACGTGCGCCTCTCCCTTCAAGCCATTCTGATGGCGTGCTTTGGGAAGATTATAACATGGCGAGCCGCTACAGAAAGGTTTTTACTGTATGAAATTCCTTAGCAAAGTCGTTCACCTGACGCTCCACCTCCATACTCGTCCCCCCTAGCTGCATGACCAGCTCATGAGCCAAATATCGGGATAACCGGGAGTCAAGCGATTCCCGCTCAAACAACAGCTTCCCTGTGCGGCGAATGAGAAAATCGCTGATCGTCATCACCATCTCTTCGTTCAGGCAGTAGTGCAGCTCGGCAATGAGCAGTGCTTTTTGCGGATCGGAGATTTCTTTGAGCAGCTTCCTGCATTCGTCTGTCATGATCGCCGTATTGGTCCCATATCGTGCCACCAACGTGTTGATCTCCCGCTCGTCGACTCCATAGGGAC
>JBLNEJ010000443.1:0-22916 GCA_050262535.1 Clostridia bacterium | reverse complement strand
CTAATAAAAAGCCTATGGTTGTCCTTTCCGCTTAATACCTCGGTCTGTCTGCTGACGACGTGAAAGCAAAGACGACTGTCGTGGATACGTATTTGCCACCGAAGAAGCAGGCGGGTCGCATTCTGTCCGGCGACATTCCGGCACAGGCATCCGAACTTGTTCAATTGCTCCGCACCGAAGCGAAAGTGATATAAGGAAGAGAGGGAATACCATGAAAAAAGTACTCGTTCTGGCTGAAGCACGCGATGGTCAACTGCGTAACGTTTCTTTTGAAGCACTGTCTGCTGCGCAAGCAATTGCTGCCGGTGGTGAAGTGACAGCGGCCGTATTTGGTCCTGGTGCAAGTTCCTTTGCTTCTTCTCTCGCTCATTATGGTGCTTCCAAGGTTGTCGTAGTCGAGCATGAAGCACTTTCCCAATACACCCCGGACAGTTACACCCAAGCATTTGCGCAGGTGGTAGGTCATGTGCAGCCGGAAGCAATCGTGGTCGGACATACCGCGATCGGTCGCGATCTTGCTCCGCGGGCGGCCGCACGTCTTGGCTACGGTTTGATCTCCGATGTAACTGCGATTGAAGGGGATGTCTTTATCCGTCCGATCTACGCGGGAAAAGCTTTCCAGAAGCGCAGCTTCACGGATGGAAAAGTATTTATTTCTATTCGTCCAAACAACATTCCGGTTGTCGCGCCTGATACGTCCAAAACGGCGGAAACAGAATCGTTGACGGTTGAGCTGAAGGATTTGCGCAGCATCATCAAGGAAGTCGTTCGCAAAACGAGCGGCAAGGTAGACTTGTCCGAAGCCAAGGTCATCATCTCCGGCGGTCGCGGGGTGAAGAGCAAGGAAGGCTTCAAGCCGTTAGAAGAGCTCGCAGATGTGCTTGGTGCGGCTATTGGTGCTTCCCGTGGTGCATGTGACGCAGACTACTGCGATTACTCCATGCAGATCGGGCAAACGGGCAAAGTGGTTACACCAGACCTGTACATCGCATGCGGCATCTCCGGAGCTATTCAGCACCTGGCGGGAATGTCCAACTCCAAAGTGATCGTAGCGATTAACAAAGATCCAGAAGCACCTATTTTCCAGGTGGCTGACTACGGAATCGTTGGCGATCTGTTCGAAGTGGTGCCATTGTTGACACAGGAATTCAAAAAAGTGCTGCAAGCATAAAGAAGACAAAAAGCAGGAGTCGCTTCATCCAAGCGACTCCTGCTTTTTTGAACGTAAAAGAATTTATAAGTCGTGCGCTTATAAATTCTGGAGCGCAAGAAAAACTTCCACTGAAAGAAGAACCAGCTTCTTTGAAAGGACTTCTGACAGAAGTTTTTCTTATCAATCAAATCGCGGGTTTACGCCATGTGATACCCTTGAACTCCGTGCTCCTGAAGCGCGAAGAGGATATCGGCTGCATTGTTTCCTTCAATCAGGACGGCAATGCCTCCATGCTGCAGGTTTGACAGACAGCTTTCGCATTGCTCCAGCGAAAAACCAAGCTGCTGAAGGGTGTTTGCAGATTCGCTTGGGTCTGCAGCGGATACCACGCCGAGCTCATCCTGATTCAGAAAGGTGATGGCTGTAATCGCGGCATCCAGCGACAATTGGTGAATGAAATGTCTGGCGGAGCGTTCATCGGAAAAAAAGGTTACAAACGTTGACACAGCAGGCATCCCCTTTCTACCTCTATAGGTTTCAACAAGATCGGATATAATATGTGTATCCGCGAAGTGCGGATTGGACATGGTCAATTTTGACGCCCGATGGTATACTTTACATTAGAAAGAGTATTACCGAATTATAGGAGGTAGCTATACATGGCAATCGTAAATGTAACTGACCAAACGTTTGGTCAAGAAGTAGAAACCGGAACGGTACTCGTTGACTTCTGGGCACCATGGTGCGGCCCTTGCAAAATGATTGCACCCGTCCTCGAGCAAATCGATGGTGAAGTGGGTTCCAAAATGAAAATTGTCAAAGTGAACGTAGACGACAATCCGGAGTCTGCAGGTCGTTTTGGCGTTATGTCGATCCCAACGCTGCTCGTCTTCAAGGATGGGCAACCGGTAGACAAGATGGTTGGCTTCCAACCAAAAGAAGCGTTGATGGCCGCTCTTGGCAAGCATCTGTAAGTTCTTGCATTTGATGTACAAACAAACAGCAGCTTCCGTCTTTAGACGGAGCTGCTGTTTTCCGTATAAGGGTTGTTACTGATAAGTATAATTTTTTCCAAATTATTCATGAATAACATAATTTGTTGGAGGGTTACTGTGATACTGATACGAAACAGTACAATAAAAGTCAAAATCTTTTTGCTTATCGTGATTGCGGCGTTGTTTATGACTGCCGTTGGTGTTGTAGGATATACGCGTATGACGAGTATGGCTGAAAATTCGAAAGAAATGTATAACCAGCATTTGGTGCCGATTGGCTGGATCGAGCAAATTCGGATAAACAACGAGAAGATTCAATCCTTGCTTCTGGAGATGATCTTGAGCCAGGATAGCCGCAATCGTGAGAAGATCCAGACATTGTCCCAACAAAATGATTTGAAGATGGCCATGTATGAAAAGAAGCAAATGGACGACAAGGAACTCAACATTTGGAAGAGCTACAAATTTGCATTGCAGGATTACCAGGAGAGCCAGGCGAAGGTGCTTGCTTTGGCCATTGAGAAAAAAAGTCAAGAGGCTTACTCCTTATACATCGTCAAAGTTCAGGAAAACAGTTCGCTGGTAAACGGATTGTTGAATTCGCTGACGAATTATGCCCGTGCAGCATCGAAGGAGCTTGATGAACAAACGACTGCCGAGATGAATGCTGCGACGCAATGGATGATCGTCACAACGGTTTCAGCTGTGCTTGCCTGTGGGCTGATCGGCCTGTTTATTGCCCGCATCATTACCAATCCGCTGCGAAATTTGCAAAAGCTGATGGCGAATGCCGAACGCGGGGACTTGACGGTGAGCGGAACCTATCGCTCCAAGGATGAGATTGGTCAGCTGACCAAAGACTTCAACAGCATGATGACTGGGTTGCGTGAACTGATTTATGGAGTCAGCGAGAATGCAGTCAGCTTGTCCTCTTCAGCCGAACAATTGTCAGCAAGCACCGAACAGACGGCTCAGGCAACAAACCATATCGCTGTATCCATTCAGGAAGTATCACAGGGTTCCGATACACAGCTGCGCGCGGTGGAAGAGGGCATGCAGGCGATGGAAGAAATTACGACCGGAATTGAACGGGCTGCCCAAACAACATCGGTCGCCGCACATTCCACAGTGGAAGCAAACGCTGAAGCCTCGCACGGAAATCAGGCGATTCAGCGTGCCATCGAGCAAATGCAGCTGATTCAATCTTCGGTTCATCATTCGGCAGACGTAACCAAGCGATTGGGAGAGCGCTCACAGGAGATTGGCCAGATTGTCGAGGCCATTTCCGACATTTCGGCACAGACGAATCTGCTGGCGCTGAATGCGGCGATCGAGGCAGCACGCGCCGGAGAGCATGGACGCGGGTTCTCGGTCGTAGCGGATGAAGTGCGGAAGCTGGCCGAGCAGTCGCAGGTTTCAGCCGACCGTATTACCGAGCTGATTGAAGTGATTCGCCAGGAGACGACGCTTGCCGTATCAGCAATGGATAAAGGCTATGACGATGTAGAGGAAGGAATGGCGGTTGTTCGCGAAGCGGGCGATGCGTTCCAAAAAATTTCGGAAAAGGTATCCCAGGTGGCTGTTCAAATGGAGGATGTTTCCGTATCGTCCGAGCAAATGCTTACGAACACGCGCAACTTTGCCCAATCGGTCGGACATATTGAAAAGATTGCCCGAGAGTCGCTGCGCAATGCGCATGCGGTTGCTGCCTCTTCACAGGAGCAGTTGGCTTCCATGGAGGAAATTTCGGCTTCAACGGAAGCATTGAACAAAATGGCTCAGGAGCTGCATGAGCTGACTGGACGATTTAAGGTGTAACCTAGCATCATTTCCCTTGGCAAGATGGAGGCGTGTTCGCTGTCTATCTTGCCTTTTTTTTGATAGTATGATCATGAGAAATTGTGGTTGATTGGAGGCTGACGCATTGAGCAGCTTGAAAGATAAATTGGCAGTTCTGCCCGATAAGCCGGGATGCTATTTGATGAAAAATGCAGAAGGCACGATTATTTATGTAGGCAAGGCGAAGGTATTGAAAAATCGCGTTCGCTCGTACTTTACCGGCAGTCACGATGGCAAGACACAGCTGTTGGTCAACGAGATTGCCGATTTCGAATATATCGTCGTGTCGTCTCCGATCGAGGCGCTGCTTTTGGAGTGCAACCTGATTAAGCAGCACGATCCGCGCTTCAACGTGATGCTTAAGGACGACAAGACGTATCCGTATATCAAAATCACGAACGAACGGCAGCCGCGCCTCGAGATTACGCGAAAGGTTTTGAAAGACAAGGCACGGTACTTCGGCCCGTATCCGAATGCAGGGGCTGCATCCGAGGTAAAGAAGCTTCTGGATCGGCTGTACCCGCTGCGAAAGTGCAAAACAATGCCCAAGCAGGTCTGTCTGTATTATCATCTCGGACAATGTCTCGCGCCTTGCGTGTACGATGTCGATGCGGTGGAAAATCAGCGGATCGTCGAGGAAATCGGCCGTTTTCTGGATGGCGGACATGAAGCGATGAAAAAAGAGCTGACCGCGAAAATGCACGAGGCCGCGGAAGCGCTTGAATTCGAGCGAGCCAAGGAATGGCGCGACCAGATTCAGAACATCGAGGCCGTCATGGAAAAGCAAAAAGTCACGTTCACTGACACGGTAGACCGCGATATCATCGGATTTGCCGTAGACAAAGGCTGGATGTGCGTCCAGGTGTTTTATATGCGCCAAGGAAAAATGATTGAGCGTGACACCACCTCGTTTCCCTATTATGGCGAGGAGACCGAGGACTTCATGTCGTATGTCACCCAAGTTTACTACGACAAGCAGCAGGCGCTGCCGCGAGAGATTCTTTTGCCAGAGCAGAGCGAGCCTGATTTGCTTGCGGAGTGGCTCAATATCAAGGTGCTGACGCCGAAACGGGGCAAAAAGCATGAGCTGGTCCAGATGGCTAACGAGAATGCGCGGATTGCACTCGAAGAAAAGTTCGCCCTCATGTCCAAGGACGATGCTAGAACGATCCAGGCTGTTCACAACCTCGGACATGTGCTTGGCATCGGTACGCCGACCCGGATTGAGGCTTTCGACAATTCCAACATCCAAGGAACCGAGCCGGTCTCGGCGATGGTCGTCTTCACGGACGGACGCCCGGACAAGAAGGAATACCGCAAATACAAGATTCGAACCGTAGAGTGGCCGGACGATTACGGCTCGATGCGTGAGGTTGTGCGGCGCCGGTATACCCGTATGCTCAAGGAAAATCAGCCGATGCCTGATCTGATCGTCATCGACGGTGGAAAAGGGCATATTCAGGCTGCCATGGACGTGCTGGAAAACGAGCTCGGCCTGTATATTCCGGTATGCGGACTTGCAAAGGATGATAAGCACAAGACGGCGCAGCTCTTGTTTGGCGACCCGCCGGAACCGGTCTCACTGCGCCGGGACAGCTATGAATTTTATTTGCTGCAGCGCATTCAGGACGAGGTTCACCGCTTTGCCATTACATTCCACAGACAGGCCCGATCCAAATCGATGCTCTCCTCCCAGCTCGATGAGATTCCAGGCATCGGGGAAAAACGCCGGAAGCTGCTGTTCCAGCATTTTGGCTCGCTGAAAAAAATGAAGGAGGCGGCTGTGGAGGATTTCCGTCAGCTTGGAATTGGCGACAAGACCGCCCGCGAAATCATCCGGCATCTGCGAAAGCTCGACGAAGGCGAAAAAAAATGAAAAAAGCGAATTGTCAGCGACAGGCTTCTTTGCTATAATCGCCTTATTGTTTTTTCAATTGAATAGACCTCACTTTCCTTTTGTGAAGTGAGGTAGAGGCGCGAAAACCATGAGTATCCTCCTACCAGATTGGGAATCGAAGACGGGAGCGGGAAAGGGGAATTCGCCGAAGTGCAAGGTCCACCCAAGGGTCTTGTGCTGGGGCTGTGTTTAACAAACACAGGACTGTCATCTGCTTGATTACCCATCTTGCAGATGGAGAGCTATCTCACGGGAGCAAGGCGCATAATTTGCGTCTGGCTGCGTGTAACAAGGGAGGGAGGAACTGGTATGCCATTTCAGGCAGCGACAGTGTTTCCTTGTCGCTGTCTTTTTGCATTTTTTTACACATAAATCGAGTGGGGAGCGAATACAATGGGAATCGTTGTGCAGAAATACGGCGGGACCTCGGTGGGGACCATCGAGCGGATTCAAAGAGTGGCTGATCGGATTATTTCCTACAAAGCGGCAGGTCATCAAATGGTTGTGGTCGTGTCGGCGATGGGCAAATCGACCGACGTGCTAGTCGACATGGCCAAGCAACTGGATGCACAGCCGTCTGCGCGGGAAATGGATATGCTGCTGACGACAGGTGAGCAGGTGTCGATCGCTCTTTTGGCGATGGCCCTGCATGCAAAAGGACATGAAGCGGTTTCCTTGACCGGCTGGCAGGCCGGGATTACAACCGAACCAGCGCATGGCAAGGCGCGAATCAAGAATATTGACAATGATCGGATGCTGCGGGAGCTTGAAGCGGGGAAGGTCGTCATTGTCGCCGGCTTCCAGGGGGTCACGGATGACGGGGAAATTACAACACTGGGGCGAGGCGGCTCCGATACGACCGCTGTTGCTCTCGCTGCCAGCCTGCAAGCGGAGAAATGTGAAATTTTTACCGACGTATCCGGGGTGTACACCGCAGATCCGCGCGTTGTGCCTGCCGCGCAAAAGCTGGATGCGATTTCGTACGATGAGATGCTGGAGCTAGCGAATCTGGGTGCTGGTGTGCTTCATCCGCGCTCAGTCGAGGCGGCCAAAAAGCATGGCGTTGCACTGGTTGTTCGATCAAGCTTTACCGATGAAGAAGGAACGTATGTTCAGGAGGGGAACCAAATGGAAACAGGAAGAGTCGTAAGCGGGGTTGCACATGACGAGGATGTGGCAAAAATTACGGTTGTTGGCATGCCAGCACAGGTAGGCACGTTATCGCGACTGTTCAATACGCTTGCTTCCCACAATGTGAATGTGGACATTATTATCCAAAGCTCGTACGATGCCAAGGAAACGAATATTTCCTTTACAGTGAGCGGCACTGACCTGCCGAATGCGCTCAAGACGCTTGAGGCCAATCGTGGAGAGCTCGGGTTCGAAAAGGTGGAGTACGAAGAAGCGCTGACAAAGGTGTCCATCGTTGGCTCCGGCATGGTGAACAATCCGGGGGTAGCGGCAGAAATGTTCCGCGAACTAGCCGAACAAAAAATATCCATCAAGATGGTATCGACTTCCGATATCAAGGTATCGTGCGTCATTGCGTCCGAATATACGCAAAAAGCGGTGCGTTCCCTGCACAGCGTTTTCAAGCTGGATGCGCAGCAGACAGCGGTCGTGCATGGCGTGTAAGCCATCATATAGATATTGACAGTCTCCCCCCTGCAAGCGTATGATTAATGCAAATTGAATCGTAACTCTTATCTAGAGTGGCGGAGGGACTGGCCCGATGAAGCCCGGCAACCCCGAATTTTCGGAGAGGTGCTAATTCCAGCAAACGTTTTTGACGTTTGGTAGATAAGAGCGGGTTGAACGTTGAAGACGACACCCCCTCTTTTCGTAACGGAAAAGACGGGGGTTTTTTAGTTGCTCGTGTCGACGTAAGGCATGCGCTTGCAGGGGAGTGGGGTAATTTGCAGAAAATTGTGATTGATGAGTTGGCGCTGGAATCAGGAGAGGTTCTCTGTCAGGTTGAAGTGGGGTACATGACCTATGGCAGCTACGATCCTGTCAAAAATAATGCCGTTTTGGTTTGCCATGCATTGACCGGGGACGTGTACGCGGTTGGCGATGACCAGCGGGCAGGCTGGTGGGAAGGGCTGATCGGGCCCGGCATGCCGATTGATACGAACAAATATTATGTCATTTGCAGCAACGTACTGGGAGGCTGTTATGGCACCACCGGTCCTGCCAGCACCTGTCCGGGCACAGGCAAACCGTATGGCTCGAACTTTCCCGTTGTCACGATTCGCGACATGGTAGCCGCGCAATACCAGTTAGTCAAGCAGCTCGGTGTTGATCATCTGTACGCTGTGATCGGCGGTTCGATGGGGGGCATGCAGGTATACGAGTGGGCCGTTTGCTATCCAGAGATGATGGATTTGATGATCCCGATTGCCACCTGTTCCCGGCTATCCGCCATTTCTATCGCCTACAATGACGTCGGACGTCAAGCGATCTGCAACGATCCCGATTGGCAGGGGGGACATTATTACCCAGGTCCCGGTCCGAAAAACGGGTTATCCACAGCCCGCATGCTCGGGATGATTACGTACCGGACAGCAGAGCTGTTTGAGGAGCGCTTCGGGCGAAGCCTGAAGGACAAGGCAAGTCAGCATCTGTTCGACACGACGTTCCAGATTGAAAGCTACCTTCGGTACCAGGGAGAAAAGCTTGTGGAGCGTTTTGACGCCAACAGCTATTTGTACCTGCTCAAGGCGATGGATACGCACGATATCGGCAGAGGGCGCGATGGAATTGAAGCGGCCATCAAGCGCATCAAGGCAAAGGTTGTCAGCATTGCCATCACCAACGACCTGCTGTACCCGATTGAGCACCAGCAAGAAATGACGGACCTGATGAGGCAAAACGGAATAGCAGTTGATTTTTATACGATTGATTCCAAGTACGGACACGACGGTTTCCTGGTAGAATTTCAGAAGATGGCGCGATACGTTGCTCCCTATTTTGCCTAAATACACGATGGAGAAAAGTCGGTTGGGCTTATTCACCGGCTTTTCTTTTTGCGTGGAGATGGTCCTGCTGACGTGGCTTGTTGATTCGATGCGTGGCACAGGCCCTGCCATTTCTGACAGGGCTGATCTCGTTGTGTTTAACAGGCATACTCATCGCTTGCTGTAATCAGTGCGTGGCTTGGCTTGCCATCACCTGTGCAGCGGACGTCCAGACGCGCGTGGATCGGCTTTCCCTGTGCTCGTCCAAGCGAGCCTGCCACAAGCCCGCATTCAAACGCTAGGGAGCGCTGCAGCCTTTCCAGAGGGTGAAATGGGTAAAGAGGGTGGGAGAGTCGATAGCAGATGGAGCGGTCTTCCTCCTGATGCACAGCTTCCAGCTTGCCCAGGCCGAGGCGAATAAAGGACAAGGTCAATTCGTCAGTCGAACGAATGGGAAGCTCCTTGCCCAAATCCCGTCCCAGCCAGTACAAAATGGACGCCTCGCTTTCGCCAAGCAATCGCGAGAATACCGTTTCTCTAAGCAGATGATAGCCCGTATAGGGCATGGTGGCTTGTTCAAGGTGGGGCAGCAGTATTGGGGAAATGAGAGAATGAAAGGGGTCCAGTTCGGTTTGCATCGCGCATTCTCCTTTCGCGGCTTAAAATTGCTTACGCTTAGGTATATGTGCGAGGGTAAAGGCGAATAACCGAAAACTCTTAATCGACAAAAAAAAATATCTCTCAATCTAACAATAGAATTAGTCTAATGAAGTGTCTTGACGCTCTATCAGGACAGGAGTACAATGGTTTTGGTCACAATTTGTATATACTTTTTTCTTATTTACGACATAATTTGACACGGCTGCCAAGAGATTCGCTACTTTATGTAACCGCAAGCTGGTATGATAGTAACAGACGCGGTTAGAGGGGGGCTGTCGATTGCCGGCTTGTCTCATTATGTCTAACCCATAGTATCACGGGCAAGGATAAGGAGAAGAAACTACATACTATTAAGGAGGGTACCATGCATGGCTAACAGCCATCAATTTCTGAGTCGAAAGCTGCATTCATTACTGGGATTAATTCCAATCGGTCTCTTTTTGTTGTTTCACTTGACCGCAAACCATCAGGCAACAAAAGGCGCAGATGCATTCAACCAGGTGGTTGGACTCATCGAAAGCACGCCGTTCCTGATCGTCCTTGAATTCGCTTTGATTTACATTCCGTTGCTGTTCCACGCAATCTATGGTCTGTACATCGCCTTTCAAGCGAAAAACAATTTGGGTAACTTTGGTTATTTCCGCAACCAAATGTTCTTCCTGCAACGTCTGACAGGGGTAATTACCTTGATTTTCGTTGCATGGCATGTGTACCAAACCCGTATCCAAGTCGCGTTTGGAACTGAGCTGAACTTTGACATGATGGCCAATATCCTGTCGAGCCCAGGTATGGTTGTCTTCTATATCATCGGAACCGTTTCCGCTGTGTTCCACTTTGCCAACGGTCTGTGGTCCTTCCTCGTTCACTGGGGCATCACGGTTGGACCTCGCTCGCAACGTGTGGCAACTTATGTAACCATGGCAATTTTTGTACTTGTATCGATTATCGGTGTGCGTGCCATTACCGCATTCATTCAATAGGAAAAGGGGGAAAAAACCATGGCAAAGGGCAAATTAATCGTAGTTGGTGGCGGCCTTGCAGGATTGATGGCTACCATTAAAGCAGCAGAAAAAGGTGTTCCGGTTGACCTGTTCTCCCTTGTTCCGGTGAAACGGTCCCACTCCGTCTGTGCACAGGGCGGCATTAACGGTGCCGTCAACACCAAAGGGGAAGGCGACTCCACCTGGGAGCACTTTGACGATACAATCTATGGCGGTGACTTCCTTGCAAACCAACCACCGGTAAAAGCAATGTGTGATGCCGCGCCAGGGATCATTTACATGCTCGACCGCATGGGCGTCATGTTCAACCGTACGCCAGAGGGACTCTTGGACTTCCGTCGCTTTGGTGGAACAAAGCATCACCGTACAGCATTCGCAGGCGCTACGACAGGCCAACAGCTTTTGTACGCATTGGACGAGCAGGTTCGCCGCTATGAAGCAGAGGGCTTGGTTAATAAATATGAGTACTGGGATTTCCTCGGTGCCGTTGTCGATGAGACTGGCGTTTGCCGCGGGATTACCGCGCAGAACCTGCGCTCCATGGAGATCAAGTCATTCCGCGCAGATGCGGTAATCATGGCAACTGGTGGTCCTGGGATCATCTTCGGGAAAACAACCAACTCGATCATCAACACCGGTACAGCTGCTTCCGCTCTGTATCAGCAAGGTGTTTACTATGCAAACGGTGAGTTCATCCAGATTCACCCGACAGCGATTCCAGGCGACGACAAAAACCGCCTGATGTCCGAATCGGCTCGCGGTGAAGGTGGACGTGTCTGGACTTATAAAGACGGTAAGCCTTGGTACTTCCTTGAGGATAAATATCCGGCATACGGTAACCTCGTACCACGTGACATCGCAACCCGTGAAATTTTCAGCGTCTGCGTAGACATGAAGCTCGGGATCAACGGCGAGAACATGGTATACCTCGATCTGTCCCACAAAGATCCGAAGGAATTGGATGTCAAACTGGGCGGTATCATCGAGATTTATGAAAAATTTGTCGGGGAAGACCCGCGCAAAGTGCCAATGCGTATTTTCCCGGCGGTTCACTACTCGATGGGCGGCATGTGGGTTGACTACAACCAAATGACTAACATCCCAGGTCTGTTCGCTGCAGGTGAGTGCGATTACTCCCAGCACGGTGCAAACCGTCTTGGTGCGAACTCGCTGCTATCCGCGATCTTTGGCGGTATGGTTGCTGGTCCGAAGGCGATTGAATATATCAGCGATCTGAACAAGTCCTCCGAGGACCTTGCAAGCAGCCTGTTCGATAGCCATGCGAAGCAACAACAAGAGAAATACGACAGCATCACGAAGATGGACGGTACCGAAAACGCTTATGTGATTCATAAGGAACTGGGCGAGTGGATGACTGACAATGTAACGGTTGTTCGCTACAATGACCGTCTGCAAAAGACAGATGACAAGATTCAAGAGCTGATTGAACGTTACAAGCGCATCAACATCAACGATACACAACAGTGGAGTAACGCTGGCGTTTCCTTCACCCGTCATCTGTGGAACATGCTCGTATTGGGCCGGGCGATTACGCTGAGCGCGTTGAACCGCAATGAAAGCCGCGGTGCGCACTACAAACCGGAATTCCCAGAGCGCAATGACGAGGACTTCCTGAAAACAACGATGGCAAAATACAATGCGGAAACAACCGCACCTGAAATCAGCTACCAAGATGTTGACATCTCGCTGATCGAACCGCGGAAGCGTGATTACTCTCAAAATAAGAAGGGTGGTCATTGATCATGGCAGAAAAACTGATTCACTTGATCATTACTCGTCAGGACACGCCTGACAGTACGCCATATACCGAAGAGTTTAAAATTCCTTATCGTCCGAACATGAATGTCATCTCTTGCTTGATGGAGATTCAGCGCAACCCGGTTAACGCAAATGGCCAAAAAACAAAACCGGTTGTGTGGGAATCGAACTGCCTTGAAGAAGTGTGCGGCGCTTGCTCCATGGTGATCAACGGCAAGCCGCGCCAAGCTTGCTCGGCTTTGATCGACAAGCTGGAGCAGCCAGTCCGTGTAGCGCCTATGTCGACCTTCAAGGTACAGCGTGACCTGTCCATCGACCGCAGCCGTATGTTTGATGCGCTGAAGCGCGTCAAGGCATGGGTACCGATCGACGGTACGCATGACCTGGGTCCTGGTCCTCGCATGCCTGAGGTTGAGCGTCAATGGGCGTATGAGTTGTCCAAGTGCATGACCTGCGGCGTTTGTCTGGAAGCATGCCCGAACGTGAACGAAAAGACCGGCTTCATTGGTCCTTTCGCGATTTCCCAAGTGCGTCTGTTCAATGAGCATCCAACTGGTGCCATGCACAAAGGTGAGCGTCTGGAAGCATTGATGAGACAGGGTGGCATTCAGGAGTGCGGTAACTCGCAAAACTGCGTGCAGGTTTGCCCGAAAGGCATTCCACTCACCACATCCATCGCGGACATGAACAAAGCGACAACCAAACATGCAATCAAATCGTTCTTCTTCTCGTAAGAAGCGGCGTCAAAGCCTCTGCAGAATCATCATTCTGCGGGGGCTTTTTTGTTGTGGATTGAGAGGGCTGCAGGGGTGGGGAGAAGCAGGTTTCCGATCTGCGCTAAGGTCTCACCCCTGCATGGAAGCGGGGGCTGTCCGCTGTGCAGCGATTTGCGGGGAAGACGCCAAAAGTTGCAATTGCTACGCAGTATATTCAAGTTGGCGCTTCTGTTTCCCGCAAATCGCTGCTCCGCTTGGTAGGGTTTCGAAAGTCGCTCCGCCTGGAAACCTGCTTCTCCCACGAGCTTTTTCCTTTTCTCCATCATCAACAAAATTTGAGGGAGATGACGGGGCAGTTTGATTGGCTTTCACGGATCTCCGGAGCAGCCGTTGAGAGGAAAATGGAGAAAACCAGCGAGGGTCTTTGGGACACCTTCCAAGGCGGAACGGAAAAAGTGGAACGTCTTTGCGTCCAACGTGTGCTGCTTCCATGAATGGGCATGTTTTGGACGCAGTTCCGCTTTTGGAGTGGGAGCCGACCAGTCATGACCCCTTGCAGGTGTCCCACCAACCCCGGAGCGTTTTCTCCATTTTCCTCTCCTCCCCTGCAGCACCTACCAAAGCGCACGAACACTCACCTGTATAGGACTCTGCCTCAAATGGAAAACTTCACGTAACAGCGCATTTTTTCTACAGGAGGCAGAAACATGAAAAACGAGCTTCTTTGCTTCGGGGCGGCACTAACCTCCTTATGGGTGCCCGCGTCGGCACAGCCGGTATCCGTTGCGCACGCCTTTGCTCCACAAACGGAACAGACAGCTTTGCAAATGCCGGACCAATCGGTTGCCGATGAATGGCAGCGATCGCTGGATTTGATGAAAGAAGAGCAGATCAAGGATACGTCATCATCTACGTTGGATTTGATCGGGGCAACAGCGGCATGGAATGAAGCTGGTGTACGCGGGGAAGGGATGCTGATTTCCATTATCGACACAGGGGTCAACCCGAAGCACCCGGATTTGCCGGAACCGCGTGACAAGCGTGTGGCCAAACAAAAAACGGGAACGACACAAAAGGTAATCAACGGATTCAACTGGGCAGACCGTAATCTGGTGACCGTTGACGTTGCGGATTCGCAGCACGGGATGCATGTGGCAGGGATCGTTGCTGCCAATGGAAAGGTCAAGGGGGTCGCACCGGAGGCACAGTTGCTCAGCGAGAAGGTATTCAGCAATTATCAGGGAGAACTGCCATCGTTAAGCGAGTCCATTTTGTTTGCGATCGATGATTCGATCACCAAAAAAGCGGATGTGGTGAACCTGAGCCTTGGTTCCTCTGCAGGATATGTCGATGAAGCCAGCTCAGAGCAGTATGCGATCAAGAAAGCAGTTGACCATGGCATCATTGTTGTGGCCGCTGCCGGGAATGATGGATATTTTGGCAGTGACAAGATTATGGACAGCAACCCTGACTTTGGAATGGTTGGCTCTCCGGGCATTGCACCGGATGCATTGTCTGTTGCTTCGGCGAATTCAACGATGCTGGCGGGGGTCAGCTTTGAGGTAGAGGGGGCTGGCGATCTTGAACGTGTTGTGTACATGGTCGGTCATCCGACGACCGGGGATGCACTCAACCCGACACAAGCACTGTCGCGCTCTGTCGATGTTGTCTATCTCGGCAAAGGGAAAAAGGAAGATTACAATGTCCCCGTAAAAGGAAAAGTTGTGTTGCTCGAACGGGGGGATACCTCCTTTGACGAAAAGCTGAAGCTTGCCAAGCAGGCGGGTGCAGCGGGAGCGATTATTTACAACAATACGACGGGGCCGCTCATCATTAGCGCAAATGAAGCGAAAAATATCCCAGTCGTCTCGATTTTGCAGCAATCGGGCGAAAAAATGGTGTCCGCATTGAAAAAAGGCAAGAAGGTCAAAGTCAGCTTTGACGGCCAATTCTCTCAAAACAAGCTGCCGTTTCCGAACGGGGGAACGGTGTCGTCATTTTCTTCCTGGGGGCCCACACCGGACCTTCAGTTCAAACCGGAGATTACAGCGCCGGGGGGCGGCATTCTCTCCACCGTCAAGCAGGAGGAGTATGCCGTAAAGAGCGGCACCTCGATGGCGACACCACATGTGGCAGGCGCAATGGCTCTGTTAAAGCAGGCCTATCAGAAGCAGGGCCGCAATTTACAGGGACGACAGCTTGTTGACGTGGCGAAGGCCGCCGTTATGAACACGGCTCAGCCCATCATGGACCCGCGCGAGATTGCCTCGGTATCGTCTGGCGGTAAATCGGAGCTGCTCCCTTACTCGCCGCGCGTACAGGGCGCCGGCATGCTGCAGATCGACAAAGCGATCAAAACATCGACGATTGTGACCGACAAGCGGGGAAAGGCAGGCGTTTCGTTGGGGGAAATCGGACAGACGACAACGTTTTCGCTCTATGTCGACAATAAATTTGGAAAAAAACCGATTACGTATCAGATCAAAAATCCGTACGGCGTGTTGACCGACCTGCGAAAGGAGGGAGTCAACTGGCTGACGGAAGTTCCCTTGAAAGGGGCGAAGCTTTCCTTTTCGACGGACAAGGTCGTTGCCCAGCCGGGCCAAAAGACAGAGGTAAAAGTGACGCTAACCCTGCCAGCCGATACGAAGCGCAACCAGTTTGCAGACGGATTTATTCGTTTGATTCCGGAAGAAGCTGGGATTCCTGTTCTGCATGTCCCGTTTTACGGCTTTTATGGGGAGTGGGACGAACCGCGTGTGATGGACACACCCATGTGGGACAAGGGGAGTCAGGAAAAACGGACCGGTGTGAAAACGACCTGGTATCGGGACAAGGAAAATGACAAATGGAAGTTCCGTGATTATCTTGGCGTACGCGGTGTTTCCGAAAATGGAGAAGTGCTGATCGATCCTGCACATATTGCATTTTCACCAAATGGTGATGGGCACTTTGATCTGGCGGCTCCATCGATCACGTTTTTGCGCAATGCCAAGCAGATCACGATTGACGTAACCGATGCGGAGGGCAAGCTGATCCGCTCCCTGGTGAAAGATGAAAAAGTGAGCAAGTTCGACCAATCACGATTGGGCTTGGCGTACTATTATACAGAAAAGAAAGAATGGGGCTGGGACGGGATGATGTTCGCTCCGCAAAAAGGTGAATATGTTCCCGCTCCCGATGGCATGTACCAATTTGTGGTCAAGGCGAAGATTGACGAGCGGAATGCCGGGTGGCAGACATTGAAGCTACCCATTCGTGTCGATCGGGAGGCACCCAAGGTGACGGCGTCTCTGGCTGGAAATCGGCTAGACTGGAGCGCGAAGGACAAAGACGTTCAGGGGTACTTCGTCTATGTAGATGGGAAGAAGGCAGGAGGCCCGTATTCAGCTTCGGAATCAGGCACTTACATCACGCGTGTCGGCAAACGCGTAACACTGGTTGCTTACGATTATGCAGGCAACATGACAACCGTCAATGTGAAGGGACAAAGCGACATCACTCCACCGACCGTCATTTTCCCCAACAATCTGTTTGAGCAGCTTGTCGTGACCTCGCAGTCCATCGTTCCGATCAGCGGCAAGATTGGAGGCGAGGAAATGCTTGACCGCGTTCGCTTGATCATCAACAAAACGCCTGTTACGGTCGAGGAGGACGGATCATTTCAGACCGTTCTCACGCTTCCCGAGGGGTTGTCCTATATCGACTATACAGTCTCTGATTCAAGCGGCAACACCCGCAATTTTACACAGCGTATCATCGTGGACAAAACGCCTCCACAGCTCGTATACGCAAACGATGGAACCGAAGAGGTCATCTTTGATCCTGCCACAAAGCGAATGCTGCTCCCGCTTCGTTTTTTCTATAACGATCTTACCTACAAGGGCCAGGTCAAGGTAAACGGACGCATTATCCAGACCTGGGAGGAGGACCAGCTGGAACTGCCGGTTCACAAAAATTTTGTCCATGGGGTTGTGCTGACACAGGGCGATAATCGCATCCTGATCGAAGGGAAAGATGGTGCGGGGAATGTGAGCTCAGTGCTGTTGCATGCGTACGCTGAAACGTACTCCGGCAATTTGACATTGTTTCGTGAAGAGCAGCGCCTCAAATACATGGGGAAGCATGCCGCTGCTGCGAGCCTGAAAATGGAAAAATGGACGGTGGAGGGCGAAGTCGGAAAAGCGTTGACCGTACGCGGCCGAGCGGCAGGAGCAGCTCCATTTGCAGTTTACGCCCAATATGGGACAGAGCGGATTGAGGCGGATGTGAATGAACAAGGACACATTCGACTGAGGCTTCCGGCAATCAAGGGAGGCAGCAGTCCAAGTACGATTCATCTGACAGATGCCCTAGGCAGGCAACTGGAGATCGCGGTGAGTGTCATTGGAAAAAGCGGCAAAGCAAAACGGGACGAATAAAAAACATGTTTTATCACGGGATTCATCGGGAATATGTATATCAACAGTTTCCGGTCCTTTCTCCTAGGCGATGCATTTCACATAAGGATGAAAGGCAGCTGTCCGATCGAAGGCATCTGATCCGAAAGTTCGGTCTGGAACCGATTCATCTGTTGGAATCAAGCGTGGACTACCCCGATGATCACTGCATCCAGGCATGCTTCTCGTTCGGAGATACGGTTTTCGGCTTCTCTGCCTTGGAAGACCCGCTTTGGCAGCTGAGCGCGCATGAAATCGGAGTCACCGTTCTTGATCTTCGCGCAAGCACGATTGTCTATACATCGCAACCAGACACGGTTCGACTGAAAATGCTGCTGCCAGATGTAGAGATCAGATATTTGGGGAAATTTGGCGAATAGGTCTTGTCTCCTATCCAGATAAAAAATATAATAAACCCTATAGGGTGTATTCAGCCGGGAAAGGAATTGTTTGAATGAAAGCCCAGTACATCAATCCATTTCTTGATTCAGCCAGCATGGTAATCCAGCAAATGTGTAACATTTCTCCAACTCGTGGCGAGCTTTCGATTAAAGATGTGGTTTTTCATGACAACCATATCTGGATAAAGATCGGGATTACCGGACAGCTTTCCGGCGACATTGTGTACGGGTTGCATAAGGAGGTTGCTCTTCGAATTGTCTCTGCCATGATGGGTGGGTTCCCAATCAGTGAAATGGACGAGATGGGCAAAAGCGCAATTTCTGAACTTGGCAACATGATTTCCGGCAATGCAAGTGCGCTCTTGTTCAATCAAGGCGTCTCCATTGATATTACACCGCCTCAGCTTGTCGATGACCATCAGACACTTCCGGCGATCGGGAAAGCCTTAACCGTGCCGCTTGATTTGGGTGACCTGGGAAGATTGGAGATCCAGGTTTTCGTACTCGCATAACCGCATGTTCCAAGCGCCTTTCACTTGTGGGAAGGCGCTTTGTTATCGTATAGGAAAGGATATGGCTGGTATGAATCTTTTCTGAAAGGATTTTCCGAAAGACCTGCTTGTGATAGGAAGTGGCACGATTATAAAAAAAAATAAAATACAAGCGTACAGCTAGTCACTATAAGAAAGTTGTAGTATCTTTGGGAATAGCAGGGGGTGCAAAAAATGTTGACCGCAATAAAACAATTTATCGGTATGTTTTTTTTGGTAATCTTGGTGGCAGGTACGCCATTGATGCTTTTTACGGCCAACGAAGAAGTGCAATTTGAACCGGATGGGATGATTAGTCATACCGTGTACCTGCTTGAAATGCTGGCGGATGGCACGTTGGGAACGTATTGGGTCGGCGTGTCTGAACGAAGCATTGCTGCAGATATTTTGCCGTTTACGCTAGAATCATTCAATCTGCTGTTTTCCAGTGTATTTCTTGCAGTCATTTTCAGCTTGGCATTCGGAATTTTTTTGCAACGATATCGGTTCGTTCGCTATGTGCACCGTCTACTTGATGTGCTTTCGACGATCCCGGATTTTATCCTGATTCTTTTTTCCATTGTATTGGCGGTCGGATTCTACAAATTAACCGATATCCGTATCATTACACTGTCACCAACGAGTGATTCCGCGAACAGCTGGTTTCCCATTCTCGTACTGATGCTCGGTCCAACCATCTATTTGCTGCGGGTTGTCAGCATGAAATACGTGCAAGTGTGTGGGGATGACTACATTGCGACGGCAGTGGCCAAGGGCATGAACGTACGTCACGTTCAACTGCATCATGTGTATAAAAATATCAAGCCGTATTTTATGGCCGATTTGAAAAAGGCAGTGGCGATTACCGTAGCCAATCTGTTTATTGTCGAATATTCGCTGAACGTCGTGGGGCTTACGCGGTTCATCTTTACCCGTTCGGATTATCAGTTTAATGCAGTTGTCATCGGTTTGTTTGGCGTCATTTTGCTTTCGATCGCTGTCTATCTGCTGATCAGCGCCATCTTGTATTTGTTTGAACGTACCTTTATTTACAGGTAATTGTCGGAAAAATTGCAATCGCAAGCGAATTTTGTATAGAGAGGTTATGCAGATGAATCGAGGACGTTCCAATCCCAGTTTGGTCATCGGTAGCATCATGGTCGCGCTTCTCATCTTAGTCGCCATCATCGGCCCGTATGTTGCTCCGTATGAAGAAAGTTATCAGGTGCGCACAAGCAGTGCGGAGGTCAATGGGAAAACGGTGATCAAATCGCCACCGCTTCCGCCTTCAGAGGAGAATCTGCTTGGTACGGACAAATGGGGCTACGATCTGTTGACCCTTTTGTTGTACGGTGCGCGTTACACCGTCTTTGTAACGATTGCCATCGCGCTTTTACGCGTCCTGCTTGGTACGGTGCTCGGCCTTTATTTGGGGATGAGCGAGAAGAAGCAGACTTGGTGGCTGACGATCGAAAATGCCTGGAGCTATATTCCTATTTTTATTCCAGTCTATTTCATCATGTACGGCATCAACATCAACTCCGATCTCAGCACATCCGCCTTGATCAGTCTGTTTATCATGTTTGTAACGCTTTTGGGGATGCCGAGCGTCGTCTCGTCCATTCGCCAAAAAACCGAGCAAATCAAAGACATGCAATACATTATTGCGGCCACCTCGCTTGGTGCAAGCCGCAACCAGCTGATCTTCCGGCATATTCTTCCACAGATTAAAGAGCAGGTTGTCATCGTGCTCGTGGTGGAGATCGTCGCGATCATGACGTTGATGGGGCAGCTGGGGATTTTTGACTTGTTCGTCGGTGGGACAAAAATGACGTATGATCCGCCAACCTTCCATTCCATCACGCATGAATGGGCGGGGCTCATCTGGGCGTACCGCGGATTTATTTATGGCAACAACACCTGGATTTATATGTCACCGTTAATCGCGTTCATTTTTGCCGTCGCGTCCTTTTCCTTATTATCGAAGGGGCTGCGCGACCGGTTCCAGACTACCTATCACAAGACACCTTACATTTAATTCGTGCATTGGGCGGAACCCATTTCCCCACGAGGGAATAGACTGTAAGGCAAAAGCCTAAAATCCCTACAACCCGGCACCAACACCCACCCCCCTACATAGGATAAGGTGACGTTATCCCTCAGCCTTGTTCCTGTAGAGCCCACAAGGAGGGGTGGCACGATTGAAAGGGAGCGACCAAACCAAGCCGTTATTAACCAATCGGGAAAGAGAAGTATTTGAGCTCTTGGTTCAAGACAAAACGACAAAAGAGATTGCAGGGCAACTCTTTATCAGCGAAAAAACCGTTCGGAATCACATCTCGAACGTCATGCAAAAGCTCGGCGTGAAAGGTCGATCACAAGCGGTTGTGGAGCTGGTTAGACTAGGAGAACTGAAGATTTGAACCGCGCAGCCAACCCTCCCTCTCCATCTGTGAGAAGGGAGGGCGTTTTTTTTGTTTGAAATGGAAGACTGCTTCCGCTCTACTCGGCTGTCTGCTAACGCCAACAATACGCATGGATGTGGTAAAACTAAGACAAACGAGGTCGCGTTCACGTTACAATAGAATAGAGGACTTCATTTGGGAAAGGAGTGTCCCCCATGTACATCGTCAATGCAACTGAAATGCGTGCAATCGATCAGCACGTCATCACACAGATTGGCATTCCCGCCCTCGTTTTGATGGAAAACGCAGGAGTGCTTGTGGCGCGTGAGGCCGATCGAGTGGCACGTAAATACGAATCGTTGCGGGCACCAACAGGTAGGATTCAACGACCGTTCCACTGGGCAATTCTTGTCGGGAAAGGAAACAATGGCGGCGATGGTCTCGTGGCAGCGCGCCATCTGGTAGAAAGGGGGCATCATGTGACGCTCCTCTATGCAATCCCGCCAGAACAGTTGACTGGCGATGCCGCCAAGGAGAGTGAAATCGCGAGGCACCTCGGATTAAACGCAATTGTCTTTGGCAGTCAGACGATTTACTGGCATCTTTTCGACGGCATTATTGACGCCTTACTGGGGACCGGGGCAAGCGGCGCACCGCGCGACAGCTATGCTGCATTGATCGAGCAAGCGAACGCGAGCGAACTGCCGATAGTGGCAGTTGATCTGCCGAGTGGTTTGGATTCCGATACCGGACGGGCCTATACCCCATGCATCCGCGCGACCAAGACGGTTGTGTTGGCACTGCTCAAGAGGGGTCTGCTCATGCCGGAAGGTAAGCAGGTCGCAGGGGAGATCGTAGTCGGAGGCATCGGGATTTGGCCGTCATTTGCACAAAAGCTTGGAGTACGTACATATTTGCTGGATGAACAGTTGTTTCGTGAACAGCTGAAGCTTGATCCGCAGCTTTCGCGGCAGACGGATACGCATAAAGGGACATACGGGCATGTGCTTGTTTGCGCAGGCAGCCGTCTGATGACCGGGGCGGGACTGCTCAGCGCAAAAGCTGCGTTGCGGGCGGGCTGTGGTCTCGTCACCTGGGCGGTTCCCGAATCGTTGTTGCCCTCGTTAACGGGACTGTTACCGGAAGTGATGCTTGCCCCGCTTCCAGGGTCCGGGCATCAGCAGGAAGCAGCCGAACCGTTGCTGGAGCTGATCGCGAAACGGGATGCGGCAGTCATCGGGCCGGGGTTGGGGCGATTTGCAAACGATACCACGTGGTTGCGTAAGGTGTGGGAAGAAAGCACAGTACCGCTCGTAGTGGATGCCGACGCACTGAACATGCTGGCAGAAGCGGATGCAGGATGCTGGAGAAAGCGAACAGCTCCGGTCATACTCACACCTCATCCCGGAGAGATGGGGCGGCTTCTAGGGATCAGCACGGCCGAAGTGCAGCAGGACCGTTTGGAGCATGCTCGGCGTTTTGCCATTTCACGTCAGGTGACCGTGGTTCTCAAGGGAGCGGGAACAGTCATTGCCACGCCAGACGGTGACGTATTCATTAATTCGACGGGTAATGCCGGAATGGCCACAGGCGGAGCAGGGGATGTCCTTGCCGGGATGATCGGCAGCCTGCTGGCTCAGGGGCTGGATGCCAAGCAAGCAGCCTGTCTCGGTGTCTGGCTGCACGGTGCCGCAGGTGATCGGGCAGCGGCGAACCGGCATGCTCCGTTTTCGCTGATTGCAGGGGATATCATTGAACAGCTGTAGGAGGGAAGCAATGGAAAATCGGCAGCAAGTCGTAATCGTAACCGGTGCCGGCAGAGGAATTGGAGCGTGCGTTGCCCAAGAATTCGCGGACAAGGGAGCAGCAGTCATCGTGGCTGAACGAAACGAGCAGGACGGTATGGAAACGGCACAGGCGATTGTGGCCGCAGGAGGAAAGGCACTTTTTGTCCAGACTGATGTGGGAAAGCCGGATGAAATCGTACGCTTGATGGAAAAAAGTGTAGCTGCATTCGGCACAATCGATGTCTTGATTAACAATGCAGGCGTTTCCCGCTGGAAATCTCCGTACGAATTGGAGGTAGCGGAATGGGATGAGATCATCGAGACGAATCTGCGCAGCGTGTTCCTTTGTTCCCGCGA
>JBLNEJ010000442.1:0-8474 GCA_050262535.1 Clostridia bacterium | reverse complement strand
ATTCCCTTATGGAATAACCAGATTTTTGCATAAAAATAAAGGAAAGGTGTCCAGTGCTTGCTCAGCTCTTGCCTGACTTGCCTACTAGGACATCCTCATTATTTTTAAAATGCCGCTAATTAAGTCTATAGTCTTATGCGCATTCGAGAATGAATAAAAAAACGCTCCCCGCTTTCTGTCTGAAAGGGAGAGCACCTATGGCTGCTTTGTTTAATTTTCCATCACAAAATCCACTTCTGCCTGTTCGCCTTCCTTAAACACACGCAAAGTCTCGTATCGCGTGTTGCGCTGGGCAGGAATCTTGCCCGCTTCACGGATCAGCTGCAAAATCATGTTCGTGTTGACCTTGTACGCACACTTGGCCGCAGACACAACATTCTCTTCCATCATCGTCTGTCCAAAATCATTGGCACCATATGACAGCGATAGCTTGCCAATTTCCGGTCCCATCGTTACCCACGATGCCTGCAGATTTGGTACGTTATCAAGCATCAGACGGGCAATCGCCAACGTTTTCAAGTATTCTTCCGGCGTGTTGTTGACCGCCTTCATATTGGTGTTTTCCGGTTGGAACGTCCAATTGATAAACGCAACAAAGCCATTGGTTTCGTCCTGCGCCTCACGAATGCGCATGAGCGACAGCACCCGCTCCTCCATCTCTTCGCCAAACCCGGTCACCATTGTGGCCGTTCCCGGCAGCCCTGCACGGTGAGCGGCCTTTTGCGTGTTGATCCAATCCTTCCAGGAGCCCTTCAAACGAGAAATCTTGCGACGGGTCCGGTCATCGAGAATCTCCCCGCCGGCACCCGGGAGGGAATCAAGGCCCGCTTCTTTCAGTTGCTTGAGCACCTCTTCGATGGGCAGGCCAGAAACCTGCGCCATTTTTTCCACTTCTGCAGTCGAAAACGAGTGCATGGTGATATGAGGAAATCTGCTTTTGATTTTCCGCAGCAGATTCAAATAGTAGTCAAACGGCAAATCGGGGTTCGTCCCACCCTGCATGAGAATTTCCGTCCCGCCTACATTGACGGTCTCCTGGATCTTCTGCAAGATTACATCATCATCAAGCACATAGCCTTCACTGGAGCCTGGCTTGCGGTAAAATGCACAGAATCGGCAGTAGGTGTCACAAATATTCGTATAATTAACATTTCGACTGATTACGAAGGTGGTGATCGGTTCAGGGTGCTTTTGCAGCATTACCTGGTTGGCAGCATGCCCCATTTTCTCGATCTGATCGCTTTCAAAAAGCGCCAGCCCGTCTTCAAGTCCCAATCGCTCCCCTGCGATTGCGCGAGCCAATATTTTGTCAATCACGAAAAGCTCCTCCTCTCACGTATTTCCCCTCTCATCCTACCATAACCGGTCGAGATATCGCTATGGAAAATCAGCAATTACTTCAATAGATTAACAATGTAGAGAAAATTGTGTGGCATCGTTGGCCCTATTTACCCGCTACGTCGTGGAAAAAGATTTCTTGCCTTTGGCACAACATAGAAATAAAAAAGGGGTGTCCTACTTTTGGGACAGCACCCTTGTCAGGTCAAGATTATTTTACGTGTACGATCAAAGAAGCGGCCTTCTTTTCAAATTTGACAAAAAAGATTGACGTCCCTGTTTCCTTTGCAGTAATCGTTCCCTTTTCTACACTGATTACGTCCGATATGCCCATCAACTTGATGGAAGCTGAGGAGGTTACATCTTCTTCCGAGTTATCCTTGTAGATCGCCATTACCTTGAAGGTGGCTGTTTCCCCCTTCTTCATCTCAAGCTTCCCATCTTTTTCATTTTCCGTTACGATTTTCAGCTTGTGCAGCTCTTTTTGTGCAGCCCCCTTGATTTCCACCTTCACTGTTACGCTCTTGCCACCGAAGCTGACCGTGACGGTCGGGTTGCCTTTTGCTACAGCGGTGAGCAGCCCTGTTTCAGATACAGTTGCAAGGGAATTATCAGAGCTTTTCCATGCAGCCTGGGACGTTACGTCCTCAGAGTAACCATTTTCATAAACAGCCTTCAGTTCCATTTGTTTTGTGCCGCCAACCCCCAGTTTCACACTCCCCGGTTTTACCTCCAGCTTTTTCAGCTGGCGCTTATTGACGACCTTCACTTCCACCTTAACGATCTCGCCGCCAAAGCTTGCCAAAACCAATCCTTTCCCTACTGATTTGGCAGTGACGAGGCCACCGTCCACTTCTACAACCGCTTTCGGAATGGAAACCCATTCAGCTACATCTGTAACGTCTTCTTCATTCTCATCTTGCTTTTCGTATCGCTGATGGTGTTCATTGTCTTCATCATCGTTGTCATCGTTGTCATCGTTGTCATCGTTGTCATCATCTTCATCTTCTTCATCATCTGGGTCATCTTCATACTTAGCCCTCAGCGTCAACTGCTTGGTCTCACCGACCATAAGCGTCAGAGATTTGTGGCTGATTTTCAGCTCATCCACCGGTCGTTCAACTGCTTTCGTAACCTTGACAACACTCGCGGCCATAAAAGAACCGTCACCCGTTGCAACCGTGATGATGGCTTCCCCTTCCCCTTGCGCCTTGATCGGCACGGTCAGACCGTCGGGGGTTTCAGCAGGCAGCACAGTTGCTACACTGCTATCGCTTGTGCTCCATTCCACTTCCTTGTTTGTTACTTCAGACGAAGTGAAAATTGCTGTCAAATACCCGATATCGCCTGAGACCAACTCCAGATTCGTTTTGTCCAGGCTGATTCCGTTCACTTCGGATCCAGATGCTGTTCTCCCCGAATGAGCAGTTCCCCCTTTACCGGTTTGCGCGAAACCGATCTGGGCAAAGCCAAACGTGAAAATAAGCGACGTGATCAAGAAAAATTTGAATACCTTCAACCCAATACTCCTCCTTTTTAAAAAGTTAATAAGGTTATGTAATGCTCTTCTGGTTATCGGAATGATTTTTATCGTAAAATAACCACATTTTCCCATTAGACAGACAAAAGGAGCAATCATTGGCAAACCAACCCTTATCAGACTTGTATGATAGGACATTCTCACCATTTTTTGGGGGAGACAAATAAATCTATAGGCTTATACGATTTGGAACGGAACCTAAACAGGAAAACGCTCCCTGCTGCATTTTAGCGGGGAGCGCCGGATAATTGTGCTGCTTGCTGATCTCCGGTCCCATCGTTACCCACGATGCCTGCAGGTTTGGAATATTATCAAGCATCAGTGTCTAGTCCTCCATAGAAATGAAATAACCCTGTCACATGGACAGGGTTACATACTGTTTACGATTCAAAGCCAATCGATTCATAAACCTCAGGGTCCCAATAAATCATGCATTGAGCCAACGGCAGGTTGATCTCCCGGGCACCATTCGGCTGGCCGTTAAAGTAAATAATCTCCGTTACCGTCAACCGCTCGTTGCGAACAAGAATTTCCCCTTTTAAACGAATCTTTTCCCCATCCGGCGCATAAAACACAATTTGACCCGATCCGATATCTTTCATCATAACCTCCCAAAATTTTTCCTCTATTGTAAATAGTAGAGGAGGTTTGTACACGGCGTCAATGCCTACGTTCTATTACGGCTTCAAATCTTGTATAATGAAACATGAAGAGATGGAAAACAAAAGGAGAAGCCGATGTTTGACACAATTTCAGAACTTTTCATGCAATATGGCTTGCCAGGATTGTTTACGCTAGCCTTTCTGGACTCGATCATTTTGCCTGTACCTCCCTTCTTCATGCAGATTGCCATGAGCTTGTATGAACCTTCTGCCTCGTTTCAAATTGCCACCGTCGCCTTTACCGGTTCCGTGCTGGGCGCACCTGTCGGCTATTTGTTGGGAAAATGGCTGGGGAAACCGTTGATGCACAAACTGGTTCCAGACAAATGGGCAGTTAAGGCGATGGCAATGTTTGAAAAAAACGGAGATGCGGCGGTAATTATCGGCTCGTTTACACCGATTCCGTTTAAAGTTTTTACTATATTGAGTGGGGTTTTCAGCTTTTCACTGACCCGCTTGATGATTTACTCCATTTTGGGCCGAGGTTCCAAGTTTTTCCTGATCGGTACGTTGTTTCATTTCTATGGAAAGCATGCCAAAGTGCTGCTTGACAACTATTTGGAGATCACCTTGTTGATTGTCGCTATTCTTTTGGCTATCGGCTGGTATCTAATGCAAAAAAGGAAACAAAAATTTCTCTCAGAATAAACAATCTTGTCTGCAACAGCCCAAGGACCGCGGTCTTTTGGGCTGTTTTCGTGTGTGGAGACATTCACCTAATTGGAAATTGCCAATATATTGGTAAGGTAATGCTGAAGCAGGGGGTGACAACATGGCTGTCATTAAAGCAAATTCGTCGGACATCAACTTGTTGGCAAGATTACTGAGAGCAGAAGCGGAAGGAGAAGGCGAGCTTGGCGAGCTGATGGTAGGAAATGTCGGCGTCAACCGGATTCTTTCCAATTGCCTTGACTTCAAAAATATTCGGTCCATGAACGATATGGTGTACCAATCTCCCGGCGGATATGAATCGGTGCAGAAGCCTTACTTTTATCAGCGAGCCCGTGAAAGAGAAAAACGGTTGGCGAAACGGACAATCAACGGGGAAAGAACACACCCCGCTTCCAATGCCCTCTGGTTTTATCGTCCTACTGGCGAATGCCCCCCCACTTGGTGGGACCAGGCCAATTCCGGACGCTACAAAAAGCATTGCTTCTTTGTACCCACACCAGAGGATTGCCCGCGAGTGTTCAGAGGAGGCTAAATGAGATGCCCTGGTTTCGCCTATCCAAAAGAAAACGATTGAAAAAAGGAGAGAGCTTCATGCAGCAGAGTACAGCGAGTTCGCAATTTACGCAAACCACTTATCCTTATCAGCCGTACGACCAGACACAATATGGCATGTATCCGCAGTACCAGCAGGTTGTTCCGCCTAACCCAAGCGGTTCGATGATCCCGGGTGTCGGTGTGCCCGGTCAGCCATTTGTTGAGGAATCCTATGTAGAAAACATCTTGCGAATGAATCTCGGCAAGGTCGCCACCCTTTACATGACCTACGAGAACAATAGCCAATGGAACGCAAAAGTATTCAAGGGGGTACTGGAAGCTGCTGGCCGCGATCATATCATTATCAGTGATCCTCAAACCGGCAGACGCTACCTGCTTTTGACGGTTAATCTGGACTATATCACCTTCGACGAACCGCTCAATTACGTCCGTCCTACACTGCCGCCGGGCGTACGGTAAGTCTTTGCACAACAAAAACACACGGAATCCTCTCTGTGGATTGTCGTGTGTTTTTGTATTTGAACGATCATTTTTTGATGACAGCAAGGTCAAGATAATACATATTCTCTTCCTGCACCAGCGTTTCCTTCGTGAGCATTTCCTGCAGGACATACCCGGTCAATTCAGCCGAGATTCCTGCCATACTGGCAATGTCCGCATCGGTCAGCACGACACCTAATGAAACGCGATCGCCTTTGCGAGTCCCGTGTTGGCTTGCCAGGGAAAGCAGCGTCTTGAGAATCTGCGATTTGGCGTCGAGAAAAACAAGATCCATCACATGCTGATTGGTTCTGCGCAGGCGGGTAACCAACTGTTGAATGACTTTAAACGTTATGGAAAAATTGCGCTCCAGCAGCAAATGAAAAGCGTCCATCGAAATGGTCAAAAACAGCGTATCCTCCATTGTCGCTACACTGGCAGAGCGCGCTTCGCCATCGAGTATGGAAAATTCCCCGAAGCTGTCGCGGTCGCGCAGCACCGTGATGATTTTTTCCTTGCCCTCATTGCTTTCGTTGTAGATTTTAACCGAACCAGTGACAATGATATAAAAAGTGGATCCTTTTTCACCCTGTCTGAATAATACAGTATCTTTGCTTACCCATTTCTTCTCGCAAATCGTTGAGATCCGCACCAGTTCCTCATGCTCAAGATTGTCGAACAGTGGTGTCGCTTTTAAAAATTCCAGCACTAGTACCAGCCCTTTGCATCGATGTGACCTTTTCCTTATTCAATTTTACACAGATCGTCCTGTTTCCTTTTTCTTTTCGAAAATTTAACGGAGAAAAGAACCAGTTTCGCATAGCCGCTCCCTTTCCCGCCTAGACTAACAGCATGAAGGAGGGATGGCGTGAACGTTCAACTGCTTGTCTCGATTGTCGTGTATATGGTTGCGATGCTGTGGATTGGCTACTACGCCTATAAGCGTACCTCCAATTTGACGGATTACATGCTGGGAGGAAGGACGCTGGGACCTGCTGTCACCGCGTTATCTGCCGGTGCCTCGGATATGAGCGGATGGCTTCTCATGGGCTTGCCTGGAGCCATGTTCGCACAAGGGTTGAGCAGTTCGTGGATTGCGATCGGTCTCACGCTGGGCGCTTATGCCAACTGGTTGTATGTCGCACCAAGACTGCGGACCTATACGGAAGTGGCCCACGCGATTACCATTCCAGAATTTCTGGAAAACCGCTTTGGAGACAAATCCAAAATGCTCAGGCTTGTATCCGGTCTGGTCATCATGGTCTTTTTTACGTTTTATGTATCCTCGGGGATGGTTTCCGGTGCCGTGTTGTTTCAAAACACGTTTCAGCTGCCTTACACCACAGGCTTATGGATTGTCGCGCTTGTGGTCGTGTCCTACACGCTTTTTGGAGGTTTTCTGGCAGTAAGCTGGACCGATTTCGTACAGGGGCTGATCATGTTTATCGCGTTGATCCTGGTTCCGATCGTTACGTTTTTTCATGTAGGCGGGATCGGTGCCGCTTTTTCGGATATCCATGCCATTGACCCTGCCTTGCTCGATATTTTTCGCGGGACAAGCCTGCTTGGCATCATTTCGCTATTCGCCTGGGGCTTGGGGTACTTTGGCCAGCCGCACATCATCGTTCGTTTCATGGCGATCACCTCGGTGAAGGAAATGAAAAAAGCCCGGTACATCGGCATGGGCTGGATGATTTTTTCAATCGTCGGGGCGATGCTGACCGGGTTGATCGGGATCTCGTTTTTTGCCCACTATCCGACCAAGCTGACCGACCCGGAAACGGTCTTTATCGAGCTGGGCAAAATTTTGTTCCACCCGATCATAACCGGTTTTTTGCTATCCGCGATCCTGGCGGCAATCATGAGCACGATTTCGTCCCAGCTGCTGGTAACGTCAAGCTCGCTTACGGAGGATATGTACCGTACATTTTTCCGACGGTCTGCCTCCGATCGGGAGCTGGTTTTTGTCGGGCGCTTGTCCGTGCTGCTTGTCTCACTGGTTGCGTTGCTCATCTCATTAAACAAAAGCGACACGATCCTCGCGCTGGTCGGCTATGCGTGGGCAGGCTTCGGCGCTTCCTTCGGTCCGGTTATTTTGCTCTCACTGTACTGGAAGCGGATGACCCGCTGGGGGGCGTTGGCAGGAATGATTGCCGGTGCACTCACCGTCATTCTATGGACGCGTTTCCCTTTGCTCAAAGAGACGCTGTATGAGATGGTTCCCGGCTTTGCGGCCAGTCTCTTGGCGATTCTGATTGTCAGTATGCTGACCGCAGCCCCTTCAGCGGAACGTCTCCAGGACTTTGATCATGCCGATGAGCTTAGCAAAAACCAAGGATAAACCAAGCAAAAAGAGAGCCTGCAAACACGCAAGCTCTCTTTTTTCTGGATTTACTTTTGCTGCAGTCGCAGCATTCTGTCGGGATGGTTGGAGCAAATTTGCAGGTCGGGATGAAACTCCATCACCTGCTGGATGCTCTCTTCGTCATCAATGGTCCAAGCGATTACCTTGTAGCCCGCTTCGATGAACGAGGTCACAAACGGCTTTGTCAAATAGTGATAATCCATCGAAAGGATCGAGGCACCCGTATGTTCCAACTGCTCCCGAATCAGAGTCGGCTGTCCATAGATGATCAATCCAGTTTCCATCGAAGGATCAATCTCGTGAACCCGTTTGATGGACTCATGATTGAAGGACGTGATACTAACCTGCCCTTGCATCTCGTGCCGATGAATCAACTCTATTACTTTCTGCTCCAGCCCTGGATAATAATCGCCCGCTGTTTTCAATTCAATGTTCAGCTTGATTGTACCCTTCAGCTCTGTCAGCACTTCCTCAAGCAACGGAATTTTCTCTCCTGCAAAGGCGGAGCCAAACCAGCTGCCCGCATCAAGCTGACGCAGCTGTTCTACTGTCAAATCCTTTACAAAACCAGAACCATTTGTCGTTCGATTCACGGTATAGTCGTGAATCAGAACAGGTACGCCATCCTTTGATAGCTGCACATCAAATTCCATCGCATCGATCCCTGGTTCTGTTGCCGCTAGCTTCAAGGCAGCCATCGTATTCTCCGGTGCTCTTCCCGACCATCCGCGGTGCGCCATACACAGATTCATCCGTTTCGTCCTCCCTTGCTATCATGACTGCTTATCCTCAAGTCTATGAGCGAAACACAGCATTATTTCTTCAGCAGCTTCTGTCCTTTTTCGGTAATAGTCTTCATCGC
>JBLNEJ010000441.1:0-4597 GCA_050262535.1 Clostridia bacterium | reverse complement strand
AAGTATCTTCACTTCAGCTCCACCCATCATCCGTGCTACATAAACCTCTTTCACAAATCCACGAAGCGCATTGTAGATACGGTGTACTTTTGCTTCCTTCTGGACAAGCGCAAAAACGGTTGGGCCACTCCCTGACATCAACACGCCATCAGCGCCTGACGCCAGCATAAGCTCCTTGATTTGGCGAACCTGCGGATAGCGGGAAAGCGTGACTTCCTCGAGTACATTGCCGAGAGAATCGCACATTAATGAGAAATCCTGCTCAGCAATCGCACGAATCATGGACTCTGTCGATGGATGCTCGGCAATCCGATCCACAACCAGGTTTCCGTACACATCGGCTGTCGATACGCCTACAGGAGGCTTGGCCAATACAACCCAGCAAGGGACAGGCGTCATCAGCGGTGTCAGCTTCTCTCCCCGTCCGTGGGCCAATGCCGTACCGCCGTACACGCAAAACGGCACATCGGATCCGATCATCGCCCCGACCTCCGCCAACTCGCCCAAATCCAAACCGAGCTTCCACAGCTTATTCAGTCCACGAAGTGTGGCGGCTGCATCGCTGCTTCCTCCTGCCAGTCCCGCAGCAACCGGAATCTGTTTATCTATATATATATGTACGCCATGTTGAACATTGTAACGTTCCTGTAGCAACTGTGCCGCTTTGTAGGCATGGTTTCTCGCATCATCCGGCACAAAGCTTGCCGAACATTCTAAGCGAATCTCCCTATCAGGCAGCAGTGTCAAATCGACTCGATCCGCCAAGTCTACTGTAGTCATCACCATTTCAACCTCGTGATAACCGTCAGCCCGTTTTGCCAGCACATCCAACGTTAAGTTGATTTTGGCCGGCGCTTTTTCGGAGAACTGCACTGGATGTTCACCCCTGCCTACTTAATTGATTACGATTCCTACTCTGTTCTAGTAGTTCATTGTATCATAGGGGCAAACCGCCATGCTACTCAACCAGGCGAAAAGCTTTTCCATCGGAAGAAAAAACGAAAAAAGCCGGGTTTCCCCGGCCTCGTTAGCGAGAAGAATTGGAATTCTGCTTGGCTAGCGCTTCTTCCGCAATCTGGATCGCTCGTTTCACGAGATTTCCGGCGTCACGCGTGGTGATGCCGCCCCAACCTTCCTTTTGGACGGTGTCATAAATCCCCAGCTCCTTGGCGAGCTCCATCTTGAACTGATCGGACATGATGCCGCGCCTGCGACTCATCTCGTAACAGCCTCCTTTCTCGCTAACAGCTTTAGTATGCACCGACCGGTGACACATCATGTCTGCTGGTCAAGCCACTCATTCGTTACATAATCCCTTAATCGGCGGGAAACCTCCACAAAACAAAAAACAGCAGAACCGAGGCTCTACTGTTGAATGTAAGTAATGCGGATATGCTCTTGTTCTCGACAAATCGTGAGTTCTACTGTTTCCGTCAGGATGTCAGCGTAGCTGTACGAAACCCTCTCAAACAATTGGTCATCGTCCAGCTTCACAATAAATACAGATGGGTAAGTTTCTTCGAGGATGCCTGATCGCTCAACGGTCTTTCGGCGGCCGCCGTTCGCCTTGAGCATGATGCGTTGACCAATGTGCCCGTCCAAACAGCGTTTAATATCAAGTAACGCGTTCCTAGCCATTTGTTTCATCCACCTCGCTTAATCCTATTATAACAGCTCCCTCTTAGTTTGTCAAAGAAATTTAAAATTATAGCAACCAAATCGACTTTTTGTCAACGGTCTTTTTTTGCTTAAATGACGGTTTGCGTGTCGAATATTTCCTTAATCGTTACAATTTTACCGAATACCGGATCGAACAACTTCATTTGCCAGCTTGGCATACTCATCCAATGAAAGCGTTTCCCCTCTTCGCGAAGGATCTATTCCAATCGATTTCAGAAGCTGTATTACTGCGTCCTTCTGTTCCTTTTTGAACAGATTGTTCAAAAGGTTGTTCAGCAGGGTTTTTCGGCGCTGTGCGAATGAGGCCCGTACGACACGGAAAAACATCGCTTCGTCCATTACGTCAACCGCCGGCTTCTCCCGAATTGCCAGCTTGATGACGGCAGAATCGACATTGGGCTTGGGCACAAACACCGTTGCCGGGACGATCATCTCGACATGCGCTTCTGCGTAAAACTGTGCTGCAACGCTGAGTGAGCCGTAATCCTTGGAGCCGGGCTTGGCGGCAATTCGCTCTGCAACCTCTTTTTGAATCATGACGACGATGTTTTCGATCGGCAGACGTTCTTCCAGCAACTTCATCAAAATCGGCGTCGTCACATAATAAGGGAGATTGGCAACGATGCTGACCTTCTCGTATCCGGCGAATTGCTCCTGAAACACTTTATGCAAATCAAGCTCAAGCACATCTCCGTGCACAACACTCACGTTGGCGTACGGTGACAGCGTATCGGACAGAATCGGCAGCAGCCGTTGGTCGATCTCAACCGCCGTAACCTTTCCTGCAGCGCGGCAGAGCTGCTCGGTCAATGCGCCAATGCCGGGCCCGATTTCCATGACTGCTTTATCCTTCGTCAACTCAGCGGACTCTACAATATTATGTAAAATATTAGTGTCTATGAGGAAATTTTGTCCCAAACTTTTCTTGAACGTAAACCCGTGGCGTTCGAGGATCTCCCGCGTACGCGTCGGGGTCGCAATATCTTTTTGTCGATCGGTCATGGCCGTTCTCCTTCCCCGTCAATCGCCCGCACAGCGCTCAAAAATTCATCCCGGCTAATTTGAAAGGCATTCAATCGCTTGTGCATCTGCTTGGCATTGGCATAGCCGATCCCGAGTCGCTCTCCGAGCTTGAGGCGACGCTCCTTGGAGTCTGGACCGGAAGAAAGGCCAGCCTCTACGATGTCTTGCAGGCTGATCTGCCCTTCTTCATCAGCCATCTCGGTGCGCACCTCGCTGAGCGCCTTAATGATAATCTCAGGTGAAGCGTTCTCCACACCGATATCGCCGTTTTTCGTACCATCCTCCCGCCTGATAAAAGCATGCTTGCAACCGGGGACAGCCTGGCTAATAATTTTGCGAATGCGCTCTCCTGGATAATCCGGGTCCGTAAACACGATAACCCCCCGCTTTTCCTGGGCGAGGCGAATTTTGTTCAGTGTAATTTCATTGATGGCGGAACCGCCTGTTTCAATCGTGTCAGCATTCACCGCCCGCTTGATCGCCGCGGTATCGTCCCTGCCTTCAACGACAATCATTTCTTTGATCCTCATCGATTTGTTCTCCTGCGAATCGTTCTTCCCGTATTTTATCCAAATCAGCTTATCATATCGCTACGAAAAACAAAAGACAGGGGTCTCCCCCTGCCTTTTGTGCAGCATGTGCTACGGTAGTTTCGGTCCGATGATGTAAACGGTCTTGCCCTTCTTGCGGCCAAACTGCCTTGCCTCAGATTCACTACCTAAAAAAACATCAATCTTGTGACCATTCACTGCGCCACCTGTGTCCTCTGCTCGGCGATAGCCGACGCCTTCAATGTAAACCCACCAGCCCATAGGGATTACACTTGGATCTACTGCGATCGTTCGCCCCGCTTCTGCCCGACGGCCTGATGCTGTTCGGGTACCGACTTCTGGTGAATATGCGGTTAACGTCACACCTTTTAGCACGCTGTGCGGGCGGAAATCCTTGCCTCCGCGCGACAAGAGCGATGCTGCGACTACGGCATCGCTCTTTGGCGTTGCCTTGGCCGTTACTTTCTTCATTGTTCCGACGGCAATGATCCGGTCCTGTTTTGGCGTGATGACCTCGCGCCGAACGAATTCACGCGAGATTTCCTTGCCGTCTTTTTTTACGATTTTAAAATGGTCGATCGCCTTTCCCTCTTCCCCTTTTTGCAAGATGCGCGTTTCGCCTTTCAGCAGGTTCGCATCATTCTTGCGCAATTCTTGAAACGGGACGCGTTCTTCCACTTTCACCACATCTTCATCTACACGGGTAACGTGAATCTTGGTGTCCTTCGAGATGACCGTTGCCAAAGTCGGCACAACCTGGTCTTTCTCCCGAAGGGCAATCCCGGCCTCCTGCAATACATCCGCAACATTCCGTTTCAACGTATGTATTACTTTCGTTTGCCCATCAGCAACAACGGGCACAGCCCAGCTTTTATCTAGTTGTATGGTTAGGTTATCTGTCAGCGGTGTTGTGATCTGCGGTGTCAGGGTATCCTTGTCGGCTAAGGATATCTGTTGTTCAGCGAGGAAGTCTTGAACAGTTGCTGCATGTGTTTCATACGTCTTCGTAACGCCATCCACCGTTAGCGTTACTTGCTTTGGCTGGCTGTTAAGGATCACGAAGTAGCAAACGGCGGACAACACAGCCAGACCCACAGCGCCTGCGATGGCGATGATTTGAGTCTTGCGGGTCATCCAAAACCTGCCTAACTCCATTCCCTCACTCCTTTTCAAAAGATATGAAACAAAGCAGATTGATTTTATGCTACTTTGGATTATTTGTCAAATTGACAAATCCGTCGATAAGCATATTGACATAGACCAAAAGTAGCATATTAGGAGGAACATGTAGAGATTAAGATACACGATAACAAAGATTTCGAAAAAAGAATAGCCCCTTTCTG
>JBLNEJ010000440.1:0-2715 GCA_050262535.1 Clostridia bacterium | reverse complement strand
AGAAGAGCGAGATTACTGATAAAACGCTTCTGATCAAATGCTTGACGATTTTGGGGCTGACGATTGGCGGTTTCTTTGTCCACCAACTCATTCATGTCGAATCGGCAACCGTCGCATTGGCCGGAGCCTTCCTGCTTTTGCTGCTGACCGGGGAGCATTATCTTGAGCAAGCGATTGCCAAGGTAGAGTGGACGACGATCTTTTTCTTCGTGGGGCTGTTCGTCCTCGTTTCCGGTTTAATCGAGACCGGGGTCATTGCCAAGCTGGCTACCTCGGCCATGGGCTTGACTGGTGGCGATTTGACGGCAACAGCGATGTTGATCCTGTGGATGAGTGCGATTGCCTCCGCGTTTGTCGATAACATCCCGTTTGTCGCGACAATGATCCCGATGATCCAGGAAATGGGCAAAATGGGGATCACCAATCTTGATCCATTGTGGTGGAGCCTGTCGCTCGGGGCATGTTTGGGTGGAAACGGCACGCTGATCGGAGCCAGCGCGAATGTAATCGTAGCCGGGATGGCTGCGAAGGAGGGACATCCTATCACGTTTGTGAAGTTCCTGCTGATCGGCTTTCCGCTGATGCTTGTGTCGATCGTCATCTCGACTGTATATATTTACCTGCGTTACTTGCTATAATGAAAGGTGTCAATCCGGCAGAAAAATTCGGTTAGTACCTTGATGAGGGGGAAGAGGATGGTTCGCTATCAATATAAGATGAATGACCTTGCCATTACAGAGAACAAGCTTGAGAAAGAATATGAGTTCCGCATTACGGTGAAAACAGAAGAGCAGCACAAAGCGATGCAGCAGATTCGTGCTTTTTTTGACCATAACCGGCTGCAGACAGATGTATTGTTTTACACGCATCTTGATCATAGCTATCAGGTGATCGTGCGCGATGATTATTATGTCGAGTTTTTGCTGGCCCTGTTCAAGCATCGGTTGCTGACGCAGCTCGAATGGGCGTAAGCAGAACGGAACGATAACGAAAGAACCCCTTCAATTGCGAAGGGGTTCTTTTCGGTCATGATGCGCTTAGTGATCGCGTGGATAAACAGGTGATGATGGTTCCCGTCCAACGATTCGTAGGTAACCAGATAAGCAAGCTGCGGAGTGTTCGCCAATGGCAAATAGAAGAGCGATGCTGTAACGGTTTTCGTCTTCACCTGGTTCCAATCAGGATGCTTCATTGCGGCAAGCTCAATCGCCTGCTGTGAAGAAATGGTGGGACGCATCGGATAGCCAAACAGCTTTCGCTCAAGGTGCGGCGTAATCCGTCCGGTAATTTGGGTTAGAACACCATCCTGGTTGATTACCATGGTCAAACCTTCACCCCACACCGGTGTACCGAAAAGATGCCGCTCCAGTTCGAGATTGACCCCGCCGTCAGCGGTTCGAGACGTTTGCTTGATGCGCAGTGAACGTTTTACGTTGGATAAACCGTATAGTCGCTTCGTGTCCTGGAGAAACCGATAGGCAATCCATTCGGGCGAATGGCGGGAAGGAGGAGAAAACATACCAGACAGCTTAGCGGGTGTTTTCGTCTCCTCATCCCACTCGATCTGCAAGGTGCCGTTACTAACCTTTTGCAAATGAGTTAGGACAGCTCGCTCGTTGAAAGACAGCGCTTCCGGGGCAGCATCAAGCTTCGCGCCACCTCCGAACCAAAAAACGGTGACAAGCACAATGCAACATAACGTTCGCAATCACGGTATCCCCCTTTGCGATTGTATTGCACCCTCTCTTATGTAAGTTTTGCCTGACGGGCGGTTTTTAGTCCCAGGTCCCATCCCACGAAAAAGAACCTGCCGCAGCAGGTTCCAGAGGCAGAGCGGCTAGTCGCGAATGGCGTCGATCGCCCCCAAAACGATATGGGCAAGTCCGAAACCGGCGACACCCCAAGCATATGGGTTATCGGCGGGCATCTTCTCATGCTTGGTTCTCAACATCCCGATTCCGGCGGCGGTTACAGCGGTACCGAGTACAATCGGCACAATCCCTTTGCGCATGGCTTTTCACCTCCATGCATAGTGTGGCTCAAATAAGGCTGCAACCTTTCGGGAAAAACTACCGTCTGTGAGTATGGTCGGAAGAAAAGCGAGACCAAATTCATGAAATGAGGGGATGAGAACATGAAGGCATTCATCAAGAAGCCCGTTGTATGGTTGGTAACGGCTGTCGTGATCGGTGGAGGATTGACTCCGGTTTTTGCCGAGAATGGCACGGAAACAAAGGTGCTGGCATCAAATATTGAGGAAACGGTCGCGCTGACCAATGTCAAGCAAGTCTCCAACGAGCAAGGGGACTATATAAAAGCAAATGTCACAGAAGACGTGACAAAGGTCATCGTGCTCTTGCCTAATGATCGCAAAATTGAGATAACCAATTTTCCTGACCTGTCTTTTACCGCAGCCATTCCTGCGTCGGCAGTTACCGCTGGACAGACAGTAACCATTCTTGCTTACAATCAGGCAGAACTGATTGATACGGCCAAAATTCGTCTTACGGATGGAACTGTTTCAGACGACATGCTCGCCTATGCATATGCGCGCTATGATCAGCATGAAGGGGAGCTGAAGCTAAACGGGCTTGTTGATCCAAAGACGGACCGTGTTGTGGTTCGATTTGCAGGGGAAACAAGTGATGCGAAGCTGACCCGGACTTGGGAAGGAGCCAAATCGTTCGAATGGACGAAAAAAGTCAAAGAGATCGA
>JBLNEJ010000439.1:0-4693 GCA_050262535.1 Clostridia bacterium | reverse complement strand
ATGCGGCAGAACTACAGCACCACGAATTTGTTGGTCAGCACGCTTAGGGTCTACACCCAAACGGTATGCTGCTTCAACAGTCTCGTCGAATTTTGCGCTCGCAACTTTTTTCACCAGTTCGATCGCTTCGTTTACTTCGTATACTTTGTTTTTATCAATTTGCTTGAACGCATCTTGATATTTTTTACCATGCTTCGGCATTATGCATTCTCCCTTCAATGTGGTCGTAGCGGTTTAATCCTCCCACAGAACAGGGGCACGATAACGTACCCCCATACAAAAATCGTCTCAAATTAGTCGACGATTACGATACCCATGGAACGTGCAGTTCCTTCAACCATGCGCATAGCTGCTTCAACATCAGCCGCATTCAGGTCAGGGCGTTTCAGTTCAGCGATTTCGCGAACTTTGTCACGCTTCAGCGTAGCCACTTTTGTTTTGTTTGGCACGCCGGAACCGGACTCGATACCAGCAGCTTTTTTCAGGAGAACAGCTGCTGGTGGAGTTTTTGTAATGAATGTGAAAGAACGATCTTCAAATACGGTAATTTCTACCGGAATGATCATTCCTGCTTCGCTTTCTGTACGAGCGTTGAACTCTTTGCAGAAGCCCATGATATTCACACCAGCTTGACCGAGGGCCGGACCTACTGGAGGTGCAGGATTCGCTTTACCTGCTGGAATTTGTAATTTAATTACGCGGATAACCTTCTTAGCCACGTAAAACACCTCCTTACTTCTATATGTGGTAATTAGCGGGGATACTCCCCTCCCACTTGCTCTGAGAAAGCCTATGTACACAGGCTTCCAATCAATTACAAGAGTGTGGGAACCGCAAATTGGCGCGGATTCCAAAAACGGCGCAAGTCCGTTTTTAAACAAAATGAAATGTACCATACAAGACGATACTTTTCAAGATGTATCCTAATCCAATTTGTCAACTTGTGTAAAATCCAATTCAACCGGCGTTTCACGACCGAAAATGTCCACCAGAACCCGTACCTTTTGCTTGTCCGGCTGGATCTCGATGATTTCACCGGAGCGATTGGCAAACGGACCGTCTTTTACACGGACCACGTCGCGAAGCGCAAAATCAACCTTGACCTTCGGCATCTCAATCCCCATTTGACGCAGGATGGTATCCGCCTCTTGCGGCAACAGCGCGGTCGGCTTGGACCCGGCTCCCGTGGACCCTACAAAGCCTGTCACTCCGGGGGTATTGCGCACGACGTACCAAGAGTCGTCGGTCATCACCATCTCAACAAGGACATATCCAGGAAACACTTTTTTGGTGACGGTGCGCTTCTTGCCGTCCTTGGTTTCTACCTCTTCTTCGGTAGGAACGAGAACGCGGAAGATATTATCTTCCATTCCCATCGACTCGACGCGTTTTTCCAGATTCGTTTTTACCTTGTTTTCATACCCAGAGTACGTATGAACGACATACCACGCTTTTTCCATATCCACGAGGACGATAAACCGTCCGTCCCTCCCAGGTCTTGATAGTTTACTTGCCTAAAATCAGATCGATCAAGCGCGAAATGCCCAAATCAATCACAAAGAAAAACAAAGCCAGCAGCGTCACCGCGATCAGAACAACGGCCGTATAGTTGACCAGTTCTTTACGGTTCGGCCAGCGAACTTTCTTTAATTCAGACCATACATCACCAAAGAATGCGCCGGTACGACGAAACCCCGTCCCGATTCTCGAAAGAAAACTCACAGCGCTACCCCCAGACTTCGTGGCTTGCATCGTTACTTCGTCTCACGATGGGCCGTTTGCTTTTTATCGCGGGAGCAATACTTTTTCAGCTCGATGCGCTCAGGATTCGTACGCTTATTCTTGGTGGTGATATAGTTACGCTCTCCGCACTCAGTGCATGCCAACGTTACATTTACTCGCATCATTGCCACCTCCATCTCAACTCATACATTGCGTTTTAGGTAAAACCAATATCAACTAATACAACGGCTCTGCCGCTTCAAACAGTACAGGAAAAAACCGCTACTTTCTTTCCGGTGACCATTTAAAAGAAGCAACCATAGAACTAGAATCTACGGCTACCTAAACAAATTTATCATACACGAATCTTCATGTCAACAAAACATCTTGACAAAGACAGAATCATTTGCTCCAGTTTTTAGCGGTAAAAAAAGAGAGCTCCCTCTGTATCACAGATGAATCTCTCTTCCTTCCAGATATCGTTCCAGTTTTCTCTTGACGCGCTGCAGCGCATTGTCGATCGATTTCACATGCCGTTTCAGCTCTACGGCAATCTGCTGATAGGATCGACCGTCCAGATAAAGCATCAAAACCTGGCGCTCCAGTTCGCTCAAAATCTCACTCATCTTGCCTTCGATGTCATCGAATTCTTCGCGATTGATGAACAATTCCTCTGGATCAGTCACTTTGGTGCCGCAGATAACATCCAGCAGGGTACGATCGGAATCTTCATCATAGATCGGCTTGTCCAAGGAAACGTAAGAGTTCAACGGAATATGCTTCTGCCTTGTGGCTGTCTTGATCGCGGTGATGATTTGGCGCGTTATGCACAGCTCGGCAAAAGCCTTGAATGAAGTGAGCTTGTCCCCGCGAAAATCACGAATCGACTTGTACAGCCCGATCATGCCCTCCTGCACAATATCCTCGCGATCTGCACCGATCAGAAAGTAGGACCGGGCTTTCGCACGCACAAAATTCTTGTATTTATTGATCAAGTATTCCAACGCTTCCGCGTCGTTCTCTCTTACCAAATCGACTACTTCTTCATCGGACATCAGTTCATATTGGGTATATTTCAACTCCTTGAGGTCAACGCTCACGATTATCCCTCCGACAACTGATTTCCCTTAAACTATGGCTATTATACATGAACGCCCAAAATAGCGTCAACCAACTCTCACTTATTCCCTTCGCCATTTTTCGAATATTTTCGCTATTTCATCATTTAGCGGTATTTTTGTGGAAAAGCGATTTTCTTGTGTTTTGGCTACCTGCTCTTTAATTTCCTTGCCTGCATTTTCGATTTCGAGCAATAGTTCCCTGGCTGATTTGCGCAGTGCCCCTTGGCCAAAAATGACGCGCTGCGAGGTGTAATCGGAGGTTGCTACATAGATTTGTCGATTTTTTTGGTAATGTTGGGCAACAATTTTTTCGATTCGTTCATCCGCTGTTTCTTTTTCCTTTGTAAAAAAGATGTCAATTCTGTACTCGGACTGCTTTCGGCCAATTCCCGGTACGGTGTAGGCATCAAATACGACGATGATTTGCATGCCCGAAAAGCTTTGGTAATCAGCCAACTGGGAGATCAGAAGGTCGCGTGCCTCATCGATCCTCTCCTGATCCTTGAGGACACGCAATTTTGGCCAAGCCCCGATGATATTGTAACCATCGACGATCATGAGCGGTTTGTCTTTCTTCTTCGCCATGTTATTTCACCCGGGCCGGCAACGGATTCCTCCCACGATATACTTCGTACATCAACAGCGCGGCCGCTACCGACGCATTCAGGGAAGTAACTTGTCCGACCATTGGAATTTGGTACAGAAAATCACAGTTCTCACGGACCAGACGGCTGATTCCCTTCCCTTCGCTACCAATGACCAGCGCAATCGGCATGCTGAAATCACCCTGACGGAAATCCTGCTTGGCTGACGCATCGGTTCCGGCAATCCAGACGCCATGCTCTTTCAACTCTTCCATCGTCCGCACGAGATTCGTCACACGAGCTACGGGTACGTATTCAATCGCACCTGCAGACGCTTTTGCCACGGTTGCAGTAAGGGAAACAGACCGGCGCTTCGGAATGATGACCCCGTGAGCTCCTACAGAGTCCGCTGTACGGATAATCGAACCGAGGTTATGCGGGTCTTCGAGTTCATCCAGAATCAGCAGGAAGGGGGCTTCCCCTTTCTCTTTGGCCCGTGCCAGCATATCTTCTACTTCTACATAATCATACGCGGCGACAGAGGCGATGATCCCCTGATGGTTTTCCGTATTGGCCAGCTGATCGAGCTTTTTGCGATTGGCTGTCGTAATGACGACGCCCTGTTCTTTGGCGAGGCCCGGGATCGGTCCGAGCTGGTTTTTGTTGATTCCTTCTGCCATCCAGATTTTGTTGATCGTTCTGCCTGAGCGCAGCGCTTCGATAATCGGGTTTTTCCCGACAATCCATTCCTCATTCATTTGTTCTGGTCTCCTTCCACGATGGCAAATGCCTTTTCCATAATTTCCGCGATGCGCTCTTCATCACCTTTGAGGTACAGATACCCGATCAGCGCTTCAAAGGCAGTTGCATGTCGATAGTCGATAATGCTTGCGTTTTTGGCGGTAGAGCCGGACTTGGCGTTGCGGCCGCGCTTCATGACAGCTGTCTCTTCTTCCGTAAGCAACGGGAGGAGCGCAAGCAAAATTTTTGCCTGCGCTGCAGCCGATACATAGCGGTTCGCTTCCTTGTGCAACAGATTCGGTTTGACCATTCCTCTGGCAATCAGGTGGTATCGCACGCAATGAGCGTACGTTGCGTCACCCAGAAAGGCAAGAACCAATGGGTTAGTCAGTCTTGGATCGTTTTTCAATTCTTCTCTATGCATGTCGTTTTACATACTCCTTATTTTCGGCGCCAGCGAACACCCTGCGGGGTATCTTCAAGCACGATGCCCTTGGCGGTCAACAGGTCGCGGATTTCATCGGC
>JBLNEJ010000438.1:0-8630 GCA_050262535.1 Clostridia bacterium | reverse complement strand
GGCAGTGTTCGGGTTTGATTATCCGATTATTATGGGGGTTACGATGATTTCGTCCGTTTTGCTGATTGTCGGCAATTTGCTGGCGGATATTTTGTACACCATCGTTGATCCGCGCATCAAGGATGGGAGGTAATCACGAATGAACAAGCGTAGATGGGAAAATGTCAAACACGAGCTGCTCGCCAACAAGGTTGCTCTTGTAGCGGTAGGATTCTTGCTCCTGTTTGTGGTTGCTTCGGTATTCGCATTCTTGTCACCCTATGACCCGAACCAGATTGTTGTAGAAAAACGGCTGTTGCCGCCGAGCGGGGAGCATCTGCTCGGGACGGACGATTATGGACGCGATTATTTTTCCCGCGCCTTGTATGGCGGCAGAATCTCGCTGATCGTCGGCTTTCTCGCGATGATTCTGGCGACCGGGCTCGGTACCGCAGTTGGAACGATCAGCGGCTATTTCGGCGGCAAGGTGGATCAATTTTTGATGCGGCTGGTGGAAATTTTGCTGTCCATTCCGTCGTTTTTGGTCATGCTGATCCTCAGTGTCTATTTGAAGCCAGGCATTCAGAACGTCATCATCATCATCGGGCTGCTCACCTGGATGAACATCGCGCGGATCGTCAGGGCGGAGACGCTTTCGGTGAAGGAGCGGGAGTATGTGCTGTATGCCAAGGTGTCGGGTCAAAGCGCATTTCGGATCATCACGATGCACATCATTCCGAGCATCTCGTCGACGATCATCGTCTCTGCCACGATCAACATCGCGTCCGCCATTCTGATGGAATCGACGCTCAGCTTCCTCGGACTGGGCATCCAGCAGCCGAACTCCTCATGGGGGAGCATGCTGAACAACGCGCAGGGCTATATTGGCGAGGCCCCGCATCTGGCGCTCTTCCCGGGCTTGTTCATCTTCCTGACGGTGCTTAGCTTTAACGTGCTGGGGGATGTATTCCGGGTGGCGTTTGAACCGAAGGTAAGCGACCGCTAGCGGAGGGAGAGTGAACTAACGATGAACGAAACGATCTTGGAAGTATCCAACCTGAAAACGTCCTTCTTTACCCGCGCAGGTGAGGTTCAGTCGGTGCGTGGCGTTGACTTTTCCATCCGCAAAGGAGAAGTGGTCGGCATTGTCGGTGAATCGGGCAGCGGCAAAAGCGTGATGGCCAAGTCGATTTTGTCGCTCATTCCGCAGACGGGCAAAATCGTCAACGGCGAAATCCGCTTTGGCGGCATAAATTTGCTTGCCATGTCGGAAAAAGAGCTGCGCGAGATTCGCGGCAACCGGATCGCGATGATTTTTCAAGACCCGATGACCTCGCTCAATCCGGTGCTGACCGTCGGCAAACAGCTGATCGAAGTCATCTGCCGTCATCGCAAGGTAAGCAAGGCCGAGGCAAAAAGCCGGGCGATCGAGCTGCTGCGCATGGTCGGCATTCCCTCGCCGGAGGAGCGGATCGATCAATACCCGCATGAATTCAGCGGCGGGATGAGACAGCGGGCGATGATCGCCATGGCGCTCTCCTGCGAACCGGAGCTGCTGATCGCCGACGAGCCGACGACTGCACTGGACGTGACGATTCAGGCGCAAATTCTTGATTTGCTGCGGGAATTAAGCGGCAAAACGAATACCGCGATCATGCTCATTACACATGATTTGGGCGTCGTGGCGCAGGTGTGCAGCCGCGTGATCGTCATGTACGGCGGGATGATCATGGAGGAAGGGCCGGTCGAGCGCATTTTCGATCAGCCGCAGCACCCGTATACGAAAGGGCTGCTGCGCTCGTTGCCCAAACGAAACGGTGCGGAAAAGGAACGGCTCAAGCCAATCGAAGGCACGCCGCCCAACCTGCTCGCCCCGCCTGCCGGCTGCCCGTTTGCACCGCGTTGCCACGAGGCGATTGACAAGTGTCACACTGCGCTGCCGCAAGCCGTGGTTACGAATGCAGGACAGCGTTCACTCTGCTGGCTCAGCCACGCGACGGATGACAAGGGGAAGGGAGGGCTGTAGCGGTGACTTCGAATGAAATGTTACTTGATGTCCAGCATGTCAAAAAATACTTTCCGGTCAATCGCAGCCTGTTCGGACGGACGACACAGGTCGTCAAGGCAGTAGACGATGTCAGCTTCCGCATTTACCGTGGAGAAACGCTGGGGCTGGTTGGGGAGTCGGGCTGCGGCAAATCGACGCTCGGACGCAGCATTGTCCGCCTGTACGATGTGACGTCGGGCGATATCTGGTTTGACGGGCAAAATCTGGCCCACATGAGCGAGTCGCGGCTGAAGCCGTTTCGTAAGCGGATGCAGACGATTTTTCAGGACCCGTACTCGTCGTTGAATCCCGGCATGACCGTATATGAGCTGATCAGCGAGCCAATGAACATCCACAACCAAGCGACTGGCAAAGACCGACGCGACTTCATCGTCGAGCTGCTGGAAAAAGTCGGCTTGAAAGCGGAGCATCTCGACCGGTATCCGCATGAATTCAGCGGCGGGCAGCGCCAGCGCGTCAGCATCGCCCGCGCGCTGTCCGTCAAGCCGGAGTTCATCGTCTGCGACGAGCCGATTTCGGCATTGGACGTATCGGTGCAAGCGCAGGTGGTCAACATGCTTGAGGATTTGCAGGCGGAGTTCGGGCTGACGTATCTGTTTATCGCACACGACCTGTCGATGGTTCGGCATATTTCCAACCGCATCGGTGTCATGTATCTTGGCCAGCTGGTCGAGATCGCGGAAAGCAACGAGCTGTATGAGAATCCGGCACATCCCTACACAAAGGCGCTGCTGTCCTCGATTCCCGTCGCCGATCCGCATGCGAAGCAGCAGGAGCGCGTCATTCTCGGCGGCGAGATTCCAAGTCCGCTGGCCACTATCACCGGATGCAAGTTCCGGACGAGATGCCCATATGCGACTGCCCGCTGCGCAGAGGAACAGCCTGTTCCCGTCGAGGTCGCGCCGGGGCATCAGGTCGCTTGCCATTTGTATGATCAGTAATGCGTGGTACCGTATTCGTAATCAAAGAGGAGGAATCGGAAGATGAGCGTGGTAAAACTGTCGCAAAACGATGCGCTGATGATTGAGGTGTTGCGGAAAAACGGTGTCTCCAATGAAGCTTTGCTCGAAGCGTTGAAGCGCGGAGATGTCAGCGCGTTCGAGGAGATTGAAAAAGGCCATTTCGATTACGCACGCCTGCTTGACCTTGCCCGTGACCGCTGGGCTGATTTGGAGCAGGCCATCACCGAAGCGTACCGCATCACTTTCAACACGAAAAACGGCCTAAAGTATTTGATCTCTGTCAAATTCGGCTTGATAGCCGATGAGGACTACGTGGTGGAAGAGGAAGCCTTTCACGGCTTGAAGCTGTCCGAGGCAGACGCTGACTGGCTGCAAAGCACGCTGGCGGTTAACTGGCGCGTGGTGGAAGTGGCGAATGAGCAGCTTGGTTTGGGCGGGAAGACGTTGAGGATTGAGTTGTATCGGGGGCAATAAGGCTGATAGGAGAAGTAGAGACAACCGTCGGGGGGAATGTGGAGATCCACCCTGACGGTTTTTTTATCTTTCCATGCGTGTAGCAAGCAGGTTTGGTGTGAGCGAAGCTAGTGAACGTCTATCATAGAGAACGTTTGGACAAAAACGGCAAACTCTACGTGTTTTGACAATGGGGGCACTACACTTCGTGCTATAATGGTAGAAATGGCCAATCCAAAGATGGGAGTAGTAGATGATGATGAAAGGAATTTTGCCCACGTCCTTGCGATGCAGGATCATGACAACGATCAGCCTAGCAGTTTTGATATTTTTATCGTTGATGATGACAGATGGAAGCAAGGCTATGGCGGCCGGAAATGCCGATTTGTCCATGGTTTTCGATAGCCAAAATCATTCTCCTGCGTTCAACCCAGGCACTACCAATTACACAGCTTATTTCGGAAGTTCAACCAACAATTACTATACGGCTTTTATGACTGCCGACCCCAATGCAACCATGCAGTATTCGTTGAACGGCGGAACCTGGGTAAATCTTTCCTATTGGGCGTCAACAGGTTATCTTGGCATCAATTACGGAAATAACACGTTCGACGTCAAGGTCACTGCATCGGACCTTGTGACGACGAAGACCTACCGGTTCAATCTGTACCGCGCTTATCCGAATGATTCATTCTTAAGTGGGTTGGTTGTATCGACGGGAACGCTAAATCCAGGATTTGCACCGACGACTACCGAGTACACGATGGAAGTACCCTATACAACGGAAAGTCTTTCCTTGACGCCGACTTTAAGCGACAGTTCAGCTGTGATGACGGTTAATAACGCGAGTACTTCGAGCAATACTGAATATGGACCGATAGCCCTGGAAGTTGGCGCCAATACGATTCAAGTGGCAGTCACATCGGCGGATGCCTCGAAGAGCAGCTTGTACCAGATTGTTGTCACGCGGGATGCGCCAAGTACTGACAACACTCTGAGTGCGCTTGCGTTATCAGGCACTTCGTTAAGTCCTGTGTTCGCGTCGGGGACGACCGCTTATTCCGCAAGTGTTGCGAATGCGGTCGATAGCATCAATGTTACGCCGACAGTAGCAGACAGTACGGCAACCGTGAAAGTCAACTCGAATGCAACGACCAGCGGCAGCGCATCAACAGTAGCGCTAAACGTAGGCGCGAACACGATCACGGTGGAGGTCACGGCGCAAGACAGCACGGTGAAGACCTATACCATCACCGTAACTCGTGCACAGTCGAGTAACGCCGACCTGAACAATCTCACACTCAGTGCAGGCACTCTCTCCCCAGCGTTTGCTTCCGGCACAACGAATTACACGGCGAGAGTGACGAGCAACGTGAAAAGCATTACGGTCACGCCGACAGTATCGGACCACAACGCGACGGTGCAGGTTCGGGTGAACGGAGGAACGTACGCACCGGTAATGAGCGACAGCCCCAGCGGCACGCTGAACCTGAACGTGGGAGCGAATACGGTTGACGTTCAGGTTAGGGCGCAGGATCAAATGACTGAAAATACGTATCGAATCAACATAACCCGAGCACAGTATCAACCACCGTACTATCCCGTAACCGGAATTTCACTTGACCGGACCAATCTCGTCCTGACCGTGGGCGGAAATACTGAACGCCTTCAGGAAAGCATCCAGCCAAGTTATGCTACTTACCAGCAAGTAACCTGGAGCAGCAGCAATCCGGATATTGTGAGCGTCAGCGAGAACGGTGTTGTCACCCCACTCTCCCCCGGTACCGCAACGATTACGGTGACGACAACCGATCAGGCCAAGACGGCGGAGTGTCAGGTAGAGGTTGTCGAGCCGATTGAGCTGGTCGGATTGAAACTGTCTGAAAAGACTGTTTTGTTGAAGCCAAATCAATCTTATCGCTTTACGCTGTATGCACTCTATTCCAACGGCACTAAAGAAGATATCACGATGGATAAAGAAGTCGCCTATCACTCCAGTCCGTCAAAAAAAGCAACCGTTAAACGAGGAAGAATCATAGCGGGGGGAAAAGAGGGCAAGGCGACAATTACCTTCACCTACCGAAACAAAATTGTAAAAATCCCTGTGATCATCTCGAAAACAGGGGTGACCGAGTTGGAATTGCAGCCGATCAATCTGCCAATAGAGGTTGATCAGGAGAAACAGCTCCGATTGACAGCAACGCTTTCGAACAAGGACAAACAGGACGTGACAGATCTGGCAACGTGGTCAACCAGTAACCCCGCGATCGCTGCGGTAGATGAAAACGGTAAGCTCACAGCCATCGCCCCCGGTACGGCTATCATCACAGCCACATACGGTGGAAAGAAGACTGATACTTCAATCGAAGTGAGCGAGGCGAAGGTGGTCAAACGGCTTTCCGTAAACAAGCGGACGATCAGCATCTCAGCAGGAAAAGAACAACAGGTGAAGCTAACCGCCTATTATCAGGATAACTCCAAACAAATCGTGACCGAGCTGGCAGAGTGGTCAAGCAATGACGAGACCATTGCCAACGTGAAAAATGGTGTAATCGTCGGAAAAACCGAAGGAACGGTGGAGATTCTGGCGAAATACCGCGGAAAAACAGTCACAATCACGGTTATGGTGACAAAGTAAAAAAACCGCAAAGTTTTGCTTGAAGCACACCCTTTGGAAAATACATTCCAAGGGGTGCTTGTGCTTCTCGCTGACCGGCATTTTACGATCGGATTGTGCACATGGTGGATTTAATCCCTAATTGGAGATGGAGAGAAACCGAGCTAATTCGATAATTGAATATGCTCTCCATTGTAGACAACGGTAATCTGTGGATTTGATATGCCCCCATTGAATATATAAAGTTTCCACGTATTAGTAGGTATTAGATTCTCATCATGTAATGTTCGTTTGTATTTGCTAAGAACTTCATCAATCTGAATTTTGTTTGTATTTGTTAGGTAAGGATAATCAACATCATCCTCCGTCAGGTACAAATCATCAACCTGAATGTCTTTATGGATGGTAGTCAAATCTTCTGCAAATAAATCGACTGCGTAAAATAGTTCGTCTCTCATCGTATAGGTGGCAATATCAGCTAAGAAATCCAATTCGTCAGGGCTATTCCTGATCAGACCAACAGCTTCTTTATAAATTTCTTGAGTTATCCGCGTAACCTGTGCAATCGCAGTAAAGCAAACGCTCGATTTTGAACATCCAAAATATACGACTGATTCCGGTAGCAGTTTGGCTAGGGCATTTTGCTGATCTTTTACCCATTTTTGCGTGCTCGTGCTCAGATTTAGAGTAGAAAGCCTCACAGCTTGCTTCATTGCCAGTAACAGATCATAGGTACTGGCTTTGCCTTTTTGAGCCTTTTCAATGGAATCAACGAATTCGGTTAATTCTTGTCCTCCAGCCGCGTAGTCTAGATCGTCAGGTTTCTCAGACATCGTCAGCTTTTTTTCAACATTGATGATTTGTATTGGTCGAGCTGAATCTTTGATATCGGATTGCTCATAACGAATCAGAAAATCTGTAAGGACAAGCCGTGCTCTGCCTTCTGATCCCGGAGAGCCAAAAAGAACTTTGTCTGAATCATTCTCAAATCGCAGAACAATGTCGTCATGCCGTGAGTAGGCGTCATCATCCGAGGTCTTCATTCTCGGAAAATCAGCTTCTTTATCGACATTAAAAACGATCTGCCCCCCTAAAACTTCATTTTCCAATGGGTAATAGTGAAAGTCACCTTCAACTTCCACCTGTCCTGCAAAATCAATGTATGCACCATCTATGAAATGGGGTTGATTCATTGGACTGACAGGAATGACATCAACTCTAGTGACCTTTAGATTTGCAACTTCATCTCCAACTTTGATCGTTCGAGGATCGAATACACGAATGTTATTGGTTTGGGAAGTAGAATGAGGGGAGGGATTAGATGGACTGGTGGTATGAACAGATGAAGGTTGAGTAGACGGACTGGGTGTTTGGATAGACGTACCTGTAGTAGGATCACCTCCGGAAGTTGTTTGGATTACAGAGGGAGAAGTAGAAGTACACCCCATTACGAAAATGACACTGAGTAAATGAATGGAAATAAAGGAAGAAAGAAACAGCTTGTTCATAGCAAACAACTCCCTACTTATGGAAGATATAACCAGTATAAATGACCGTTATATACTGTGCCTACCCCTATCATTCGTTTCCCTTCTCCTAAACCCCACTCTGCCCACCCTTCCCCAGCACCAAATATGGTAACATGAAAGAAAACGCACGGTTTTTCAAAGGAGAACATCACCATGTCTGATCGATTACCATTGACCTCCCCCGATATTCTGGCAGAGCGCATCGAACAGCTCAAGCAGCTGTTCCCCGAAGCGCAGACCGAAGGCCAGCTCGACTGGGAAAAACTAAAGCTGCTTCTCGCAGCTGATTCTACATCCGACCAACCGGAACGGTACGGCCTCAGCTGGGCAGGCAAAAACGAGGCGATCCGTGCCTTACGAACACCGAGCATCGCCACGCTGTTGCCGATGCCGGAGCAATCAGTCGCGTTTGATACATCGGAGAACCTGATCATCGAAGGCGACAACCTCGAAGTGCTCAAGCTGCTGCAAAAAAGCTACCACAGCAAAATCAAGATGATCTACATCGATCCTCCCTACAATACGGGCAACGAGTTCATCTACCCGGACAATTATCGGGAAAGCCTGAATGAATATTTACGCTACACAGGCCAGCAGGATGAGGAAGGCAACCTGACATCCACGCGAACAGATCGAAGCGGCCGTTACCATTCCAGCTGGCTGTCGATGATGTACCCGCGCCTGTTTCTGGCGAGAAACCTACTGACCGATGATGGCGTCATTTTCATCAGCATCGATGACATCGAGCATGCCAAGCTGCGCCTGTTGTGCGACGAAATTTTTGGCGAGGAAAACCATGTCGCCGACTTCGTCTGGCAGAAGAAAAAGGGTGGCGGCAACGATTCCAAATACGTCGCGGTTGAGCACGAATACATCGTCATGTACGCCAAAAACGAACAGCTGCTTCACGAGCTGTACGAGCCGTACAAGCCGGAATACTTGAACCGGTACAAGGAGTCGGATGAGCACGGACGCTTTTACTGGGATACGTTCAGGCGCAAATCCGGCAAGCAGTATTACCC
>JBLNEJ010000437.1:0-4077 GCA_050262535.1 Clostridia bacterium | reverse complement strand
TGTGAATCGGCCATCTTTACGACATCTGCTCGATCAAGGGCTCGCCACCAAATTGACGTTGGTAACAGCACCTGCGGGCTTCGGCAAATCGACGCTGATCTCAGAGTGGATCCGGCAGCAGACGCTTTCGTTCGGATGGATTTCTCTGGACGAACGAGACAACAATCTGGTCCGCTTTATGGAATACCTTGTCGCCGCCTTGCGAACGATCCAATCCGACCTCTGCGATTCCGTCCTGCGCTACCTGGATGAAACGAGGGACTTCTCCGTTGAAACCGCTATGACCCTCTTGATGAACGAGGCTCAAGCACTGAACCAAGAAATCGTCGTCATTCTTGACGATTATCATGTGATACGCGAGCCGTCCATCCATCATGGCCTGGCTTTTTTGTTGGCGTATCTGCCCCGGAATATGCATGTCATCATTTCGAGTCGTTCCGAACCCCCGTTGCCTTTATCGGCGATGCTGGCCAAACGGCAGCTTGTCCGCGTTTCTGCGAATGATTTGCGTTTTACGGTCAATGAAATTCGTGAACTGTTTGCGTTAACGATGGGTAAACATTTGTCTATGGAAGAACTGGACAATCTGGAGAGTAGAACGGAAGGTTGGGTAGCTGGGCTGCAGATGATTCTTCTTTCGGGCGGCAAGTATGGCGTAAGCACGAAGGAAAACGCCATTGCGACCGAACTGTTCAAAAAGCATCAGTCTGAGCAACTGGAAGGTGACATCGCCGATTACTTGGCGGAAGAAGTGCTGGCAAGACAGACCTCTGACGTCCAGCAATTTTTGCTCAAAACCGCTGTGCTTGAGCGGATGAACGAATCTTTATGCCGCCACATCATCCAGAAGGAAAGCGACAAATCACTGTCTGATGCAGTACAAGCAGGTTTGTTCCTGATCCCATTGGACGGGGAACGCATCTGGTACAGATACCACCATATGTTTGGGCGTTTGTTATATAATCGCTTGATTCATCACGATGCCGAAATCGTTCCTGAACTGCACAGACGTGCAAGTGAATGGTTCCGCCTTAATGGCTATACGGTGGAAGCGGTCGACCATGCAGTGGCCGCAGCTGATTTTGAGGCAGCCTCAGCGCTTATTTTGCAAGAAGCATCAGAATTGCTGCGAAAAGAAATGCATATGCTGTTGCGCTGGTGTGGTCAATTCCCCGAAAGCGTGTTCACACGCAATCCCGCAATCGCCGTTCTTTACACCTGGTCGCTGGCCACGTACGAGCGGCTTGAGGAAGCGGAGGCCGTGCTGGATCGCGCAGAACAGTACCTTGAGTCGGGACAAGCGGAACCGCGATCACTTAACGGCGAGGATCTGCTCGGCTATTTCTCGGCTATGCGCTGCCTGATTTGCCTGGGCAGGAACGAAACGGAGAAAGCGCTTGTCTACTCTAGGGATTTAATGAAAAGGCTTAAGGGTGTCGGCACGATTTCCGAAATGTATATCGTTAACGTAAACCATAATGGCGAATCGCTCTTGAGAGGAAGATTCGGATTTTTTGGCGACCTGAAACAAACGATGGCAATCTATCCTCCCCTGATTGAGGAGTGGCAATCGGCGCATGACCATTTTTACGGCTATATGCATGCAGTGATCGGAGAGGGTTACTGCGAACGAAACGAACTGGCGCATGCGGAGAAGTATATAAACAAAGGGGCATCGGTTGGATTGCAATGCGAGAATGCCGGTATTTTCGTGCCTGCTCTGCTTACAAAGGCTCGCATTTGCCTTGCCCGCAACGATCAGGAAGCTGCCTTTGCCCTCGTGCAAGAGGCACGCAACCGGGCATTGCGGATAAAAGCTCTTTCGTTTATACCGGTGATCGATGCGTTTGAGGCAAGACTTTTTATCCGAGCAGGTCAACATGAGCAAGCGGCAAGATGGGCTGAAAACAGTCGAATACAAGTAGAAGGTTGGATTGATCCTTCCCGCGAGTTCGAGCAAATCACATGGCTGCGTTTGCTCGTCGCCTTGGACGATGGTGAAACGGCATGCAGATATGCGGAGCGATTGGCACAAATGTACGAGTTAAAAAACCGAAAGGCCGCCGTAACCGAAATCAGAATTGTTCAGGCTCTCCTGTTCGAACGGCAAAAAAAACTGTCCGCCGCATTGAAAAAGCTGGACCAAGCCATAACACTTGCTTTCTCAGAGGGCTATATTCGGTTATTTGTAGATGAGGGAGCAAAACTTTACCGGCTTTTGACCTTATGGGGGAAGCAAAGGAAGAGCATATCGAAAAAAGCAAATGATCCATTGTTTCATACTTACACTGATACTCTTGTTTCCGCTTTTCAAAATGCAGACGATATTTTCCCAACACATCCCCTCTCCGGTCTGACAAGACAGGAAATGAACGTATTAAATCTATTATCGCAAGGACTCACGAACAAGGAAATCGCTGAAGCACTGGGCGCCTCTACGGAAACAGTGAAACGACACTGCAAAAATATTTACAAAAAACTTGCCGTTTCAGGACGGAATGAGGCCGTTTCACTATTGAGCGATCACTATATGTAGCTGCGGGTGTGGGGAGAAGCATGGGAGGTTTCTAGTTGCAGGTAAAACCAAGGAATATCTTCCACTTCCTCGAAATACCCTCACAAATCATATCGAGGAAGGCGATGAAGCTGGTAGAGGAAAAAGGAGAAAACCAGCTAATATTTTGTCAAGTTTTTTAAAAAAACTTTCTCTCTACTTGTGCTATAATTTATAAGCATGCAAAATAACCTCCACTTCTGTTGGGAGGTTATGGGGATTTATTCCATTAAACTGACTGGAAGTCAGTCTTATAGGGCTCGCTTCTCGTTAATATGCAGTATATCCAACGGATCAACTTATTCACACAGGCAATCACAACTTGTTTGTGGGGCTTCCCTTCTCCTTTTTTTAAGTCATAATACTCGCGTATGCGTGGATTCACTGAGCTTTTTAAGGGACACATCTTTCGTTTTCTTACCCCACATTGTACAGCTTGGTACAAGGCTCTTCTCAAGCGTTTGGAACCGCGCTTGGTAATGCGGTTCGTGCTTGCTGTGAATTTTCCGGAGGACGTAACACTTGGGTCAACCCCAACGAATGCAACCAATTTCTTCGCGTGGTCAAACCGTGCTATCTCCCCAATTTCGGCCAAGATTGTTGCTGCAATCTTGTTTCCTACACCGGGAATAGAACGGAGTAGATCATATTCTTTTCTTTCTTCAGCCAGAGCATCTATTTGTTTTTCAAGGGTGGATAGATGCTCCTGGTATTGAAGGAGCAACGTAATAAACATACGTAAACTAAGCACATAACTCTCATGGAGCCCTTTTTGAAAGGGGCTTTTTTCTGCTGCTGCCATCATACAGAACGCTTTTTCTCTTATCCACTTCTGTGAACGACTACGTACGATTTTCATTTCGATACACGCTGCTAGCTTGTCCACCCCTGCTTTTTTTACCTCCTCTGGCGTGGAATACGTTGCTAACGTTTCTAATGACACCGTTGAATACAAATCCCCAAACACGCCCTCATACGTTGGAAAGACTTGGTGGAGTATCGCCTGAAATTGTAGTTTTGTCTGAACATACATATCGGTCATCGCCTCATGTTGTCTCGTAAGATGGCGTAAATGGACCCAATGTGCTTCTTGTTTCTGGTACGGGGCAAACTCCTCTTTGTAATAAAGTTCACCTAGATGAATGGCGTCCATTTTATCTGTCTTTACTTTTCTTAGACGAGTTTTCTTTGCTCGCTGTGCTAACAGGGGGTTGAGAATATACAGGACATACTTTTTCTCCTCCGCCCACTCTACAATGGGATAATGGTAGTGACCCGTAGCTTCAAGAATAATCGCTGGGCGACAGCCGCTTTCCTTTTCTACTTCCTGTAGCTTTTCATGAAGCCATTCCAAATCGTTTGTCGTATGCGAGAAACGAAATACCTTCCTGTATAGTTTGTTTCGATCCAGAAAGATCTGTGCTTGACTTTCTCCCTTTGCCACATCAATTCCTACAACCGGATTCATGATCATTCCTTCCCCTCATTTCATTTGCCGGTAGCCCCTTTACTACTTGTGCACC